>JBGTKD010000043.1:0-27346 GCA_041744795.1 Acidimicrobiia bacterium | reverse complement strand
CCCACCGAGTTGACGCGGATGCCGCGTGCCGCGTACTCGATCGCTGCGACCTTGCTCAGTCCCACCACGCCATGCTTGGCAGCGGTGTATGCCGAGGCGTTGGCGAAACCGACGTTGCCCAGGATCGAGGCGATGTTGATGATCGAGCCGCCACCTGCTTCGAGCATGGCAGGAATCTGATAGCGCATCCCGAAGAACACGCCGTCGAGGTTGATGCCGATGACCTTCTCCCACCCGTCTAGCGGGTACTCGCCAACGGTTGCCATCGGGCCGCCGATACCGGCGTTGTTCACCGCGACATGTACCGCCCCGAACTCGTCAATGGCCGCCTGGACCATCGTTTCGACTTCGGATGCCTTGGACACGTCGACCTCTACGAACAGGGCCGTTCCGCCTGCCGCCTCGATTTCCTTGGCGACGCGCTCGCCACCCGCTGCGTCCCAGTCGGCGACCACGACGCTCGCGCCGTTGGCAGCCAGAGTGAGGGCAACGGCTTCGCCGATTCCGGACCCGCCGCCAGTCACGATCGCGACCTTGTCCTTGTAGTCATAAGTGGGCATTCGTACCTCCTGGAGCTGGAATTTGCGCGGCGACGCGCGGTGTTATTGCCAGTGTCTGTCCCCACCTCGTCGGCCGCTAGGGGCCGAATGGCGCATCCGATAGGGCCGCGCGGCATCTTCCGATGTTCGGTTCGGCGTTTCATTAACCCCCAGGATCGGGTAGGAATGGGGGAGCGAGAACCAACAGAGAGGGGAAATCGGTGAGACCCGCGACGCTTGATCAGAAACTGTTCGACAGGCTGGCAGAGGCCAGGGGGAAAGGAATGGTTTCGATCCTCCTACCGACCCATGTGAAAGGTCCCGAGACGGCTCAGGATCGGATCCGACTGAAGAACGCGCTCACCGAAGTGGACGATCTCTTAACGGATGGTGGATGGAGGCGGACCGATCGGGAGCAAAGCCTGGGCAAGGCTCGGGGACTGCTGACAGACGACGAGTTTTGGGCTCATCAGGGCCAGGGCCTCGCCCTGTACGTCGATGATGGCGGGGATATCATCCCGGTTGCTGTCAGTGAAGAACTCCCGTCGCTCACCTGTGTCGCTGACTCCTACCACGTGCGCTATCTCCTGCAGGAGTTGTTGATGGCGCCCCTCGATGCCCTCGTTCTCACCAAGGGCGCGGTTGCGCTGTTTTCGGTCGACTCTCGGACCGCATCCCCCGTTGAAGCCGACCTTCCGTCGTCCATGGACGATGCCAACTGGTTTATGGACAGGGAATCCCAGCTCCAGAATCGGGCCAACCGAACCGGTTCCACGGGCATGCATCACGGCCATGACCCGTCCGACCGGATGGACGAAGATGTGCAAAGATTCCTGCGGGCGGTAGCTGAGGCTCTTCCGTCTGCCCCGGACGAAGAACCGCTGGTGGTGCTGGGAGACGACCCTCTGATCGACCTCTTTCGCGATCTGTGCCGACGCGACGTGATCGGAGTCGGACTCGACGGGAGCGAACGGGCCGACTCGGCGGTCGAAGTACAACGTCAGGTCGGTCCCATCATCGACAAGCGCGTGGCTGAGCGCCTCCATCGAAATCAAGAAGAGGCTGAGGAGGCCCTTGGCACCGCTGACACTGTGACCATGTTCCCTGATGCGCTCGAGGCCGCCGTAACCGGGCGTCTCTCAAACCTGTTCTTACATCACGGCGCGGAACCCGTTTGGGGTCTGTTCGATCCGGAGAAGCTTGAATCGAGCGCGGGAGCTGACCGGGCTCCCGGCACTGTGGATCTGCTTGATCGGCTCGCCGTGTCGGCCCTGGCGACCGGTGCCGAGGTGCTGTCGATGAAGTCACCGGTGAACAAGAGCGGATTCGTGGGCGTGCGAAGGTTCTGAAGGGCGGGCGTTAGGAGTCGACCCAGATGGGCGAAGACCAGGCCATCTCGCCGTCCACCTGGTAGACGCGCGCCAAGTACCAGCCTGGTCGGTTGTCGGTGTGCGAGGTCCGCACTTCTTTCGATCCGAGGCTCACCAAACCTCCGACCCCGGGTTGCAGACGCAGCCGGCCTTCGCCGCGTACAACGCCGTCCACGACCCGGTGGCGGACTACCTCTCCGAGGCGGGTAATCAGTCGACCTGCTGTGGTCTCGACACGCACAAGGCAGTCGGGTGGACCGATCAGCGTCACCTCGATCCCGCCACGCTGGTTGCCGTAGGGCTCACCGAAAGAGGTCGTCACGGCGCTCCAGCGCACAGAAGCAGTGTCGAGCGCCACGACCTCGGGTGACCAGTAGTCCGTCTGGACGACCTCCCCGGCGTCGACTGTGATCGAGCCGGTCCAGTCTGTTGTGCCCGGTCCCCAACCCCACTCCACCCTGACAGGGACCTCCAGCCAGCCGGTGGGTAGGTCGAGGTCAGGACCGACGACTCCGACGACCTCCCCGCTTCTGACGATCTCGACCCGTGCTATCTCCTCACGGCCGCGGGCAAACACGTCGAGTTCGAACGGTTCACCTGACAGGCTGGTTTCCCCTCCCATGAAGGTATTGGCGATGCGGGTGTCGACAACGATGTCACGGGTGGTGGATGCAATGGTTCGCCGTGCCTGGAGGGCAGAGAAGACTTCCTGTCGGTCGAGCGATGGCGCATAGGCGCCGACGTAGCCGGTGCCATAGCCGTGATCCGACGAGCCGATGAGTCCGAATCTGTGACCTGTTCCGAGCGCGTCGAAGACGAAGGTGCCGGGGAGCGTGGCGTCTGAGTATTGACGAAAGGCTCCGTCGGCTTCGTAGCTACCGCGACACGACTGGAAGATCTCAACCACCCTGATCATGTCCTCGTCCCGGAAGCTCCAATCGAAGGGGACCATCGCTGAACCCGGGTGATGGGGAATAGTGATCGAAGGAAAGTCAGGAAACCGCCGTAGATGACGCCACAGTTTGGAGGGAGTGTCGGAGTCCGCAGCCATCGACGAGATGATCGGGGCACCCCGACGCGCAGAGTCGAATATCACGTTCTGGTGGCCAGTGTGAGGCGACGTCCACTCGAATCCGTAGAGCGGTACGAACCGGCCGTCGACAAGGAACAAGTCAGCTGCCTTTTGGATAGTCCACCACTGGAAGGCGGTGCTGTTCTCCGAATGATCGGTCAGGGCCCAGAAGTCGTAATCAGAAACATCCCAGGCGTACCGGTACATGTCCTCGACGGATGGCTCATCGCCCGAGGTGCACCGGCTGATCAGGGAGTGTCGATGGAGGTCGCCCCAGTACAGGTCGAAACTCTCATCGCCGATCTCTGTGCGATAGCGGTTGGCGGACCGGTCGGCTACGGACTCCACCGAGGTTTGTTTGAGTCCGATGAACGCCGTGCTCCGAGGTCCGACTGGTACGTCGGCGACTGGCGTCCACCGGATGCGACCTGCCTCGTGTATGTCGTGCCAGACCACCTCTCCGTAGTGCTCCCGTAAATCGGGGCACTCGAGTCCACCGAATCCATCGGACCAGGTGGCGTTTCGTCGCGCTCGATCATCCGTCTTCCAGGCGACGATCACTCCTTGCGAAGACCCCGCCACGGCAGGCTCTTCCAATCCGCCGTCGCTCTGGTCGAAGGTCATCGCTGGTTCCCAACCTTTCGGACCCAGTTGTTGGACGGCGACCTCCCAGTGATAGGTCATGAGCGGAAGTCGCCGCATCACGCGATAGGCAACCGTCAGCCCGCCGTCGCGTGAGGTGGCCAGGCGCGGATACGCCGACGGTGTGATCTCCAGCCCGGCTGCCAGCGTCCCGACCGTGTCTGCATGTCCGCCTTCGGAAAGTTCCACGACGCGCAGGGCTGCGGTGATCGGCGGAACCAGCTCTGGTGGCATGAATAGACCGGGAGAACCCAAACCTGGCCAGCCAAAATCGTGACCGACGCGATCGGCTGCCCGCAGCTGGGTGGGTCCTGAGCCCCCATGCGCAGGAGTGTGGAAAGTGTCGAACGCACACCAGACTCTGCCGTCGCTCGAAGCGGCGAGGCTGGGATGTAGGGCGTGGCTGTCAGCATCGCCGACCGTATAGATCTCGCCCAGGGTCTCGCCCTTCCGGCGGCGGACGAAAATCCGGTAGCCGCCTGGTCCATATCCGCACCAGGCGTAGACCGCGCTGTTCTTTCCGTTTGCAACCAGAGTCGGGTCCCAGACATTGCGCGATGTCTCGCCGTCTAGCGACCTGGTCGGACTCCAGCCGTTGTCGGGTGTCCACCGCCTCGAGAAGATCGAGAATCGGTTCCCGGTCTGACCCTGCCAGACCACCTCGATCGATCCGTCAGGATGGGCAACAACCTCCTGATTGAACGACGGATGGCCGGTGTCGCTCACTTGCTCGGGGTCCGACCATCCCTCGGTCGACCGAAACTGGCCGTAGACGCTCACCCGGCCCTCCACTGACCTGGCGTAGAAGACCCATGGCTGGTCGGATGCGTCGACCGCCACTGTCGGGCGGAAACAGTCGGAGGGTTCGGCTGTCAATCGATGGGAGTCTTCGCCCACGGTCACCATGACGTGTTCGCCGATCCCCTCTTCCCACTCGATCCAGCCGATCACCGGAGTGCCCGCCGCCGTTTCGGCTAGCGACGGTCGAGCGGCGAACCTGCTCGCCTGGACCAGGTTCCCATCCATTCGTTTGTGACCGGGGATCGGCTGGGCGCCAGCCAGGGCCTCTGCGGCCTCGCGCAACTGGCTGTCAAGGGTGCCCCGCCCCTCGTCCACGAACATGTAGCGAGCCGGGTCGGGATCGATTGCTGAGAGGACTCCGCCGAGGTGCAGACCCTGACGGTGCGCGGCGAGGATCCCATCGTTGAGTTCAGCGACCGCGGTAAGCAAACGCCGTTGCTCATCGGTGTAGGCGTCTAGTTGGTGTTCCGGATGTGTGCACCCCGTCACAGTGGGCTCAGAGGCCCCTGCGCTCGACGATGTGGCTTCCGGCCTCGTCGACCAGGTGACAGGCCACGAACCGGCCGGGTGTGAACTCGCGGAACACAGGGACTTCCTGGCGGCAGCGGTCCACCGCTTGCGGGCAACGGGGGTGGAAGACACAGCCGGCGGGCATGTTCCCCGGTGAGGGCACCTCTCCTTCGAGGACGATCGGTATCCGGGTCCGTTCCTTCTTCGGGTCGGGAAGCGGGACAGCTGAAATCAGGGCTTGGGTGTAGGGGTGGAGGGGTTCTTCGAAAATAGCCCCGGAGTCGGCGGTCTCGACAATTCGCCCCAGGTACATGACGGCGATCCGATCCGAGATGTGTCGGACCATCGCAAGGTCGTGGGCAATGAACAGGTATGTGAGCCCCAGCCTCGCCTGAAGGTCTGCCAGCAGGTTCACCACCTGCGCCTGAATCGAAACGTCGAGTGCTGAGATCGGCTCATCGAGAACGATGAAGTCAGGGTTGATCGCCAGCGCCCTGGCAATGTTGATGCGCTGGCGCTGTCCGCCGGAAAACTCATGTGGGAAGCGCTTGGCCCAACCAGGGTTCAGGCCTACGAGTTCCATCAGTTCTGCGACCTTGGCCTGAATCTCGTCGTCGGTCCCCATCCCGTAGATGTGGAGCGGTTCGGCGATCGTATGGCCCGTGCTCATCCGCGGATTGAGGGAGTCCGCCGAGTCTTGGAACACCACCTGCATGCGCTTTCGAATCATCCGCATGCTTTCAGCGTCGAGGGTGGAGAGGTCGACACCGTCGAACCAAACCGAGCCAGAGGTTGGCTCCTCGAGGCGAAGAAGCACGCGACCAGTCGTCGACTTTCCACAGCCGCTCTCGCCGACCAGTCCAAGCGTTTCGCCCTTGTGGATCTCGAAAGACACCCCGTCCACAGCACGTATCGCCGATTCCTCGCTACCGAACAGACGGAGTGACCGGACCGGATAGTGCTTGTTCAGGTCATCTACGCGAAGCAGCGTCTCGGTGGGTGGGTCTGACCCGGCGGCATGGGCATGGCTTGTCACGGTCATCGCACGGGTTCGTTTCGTTCCAGATCGAAGTGGCATGCCACAAGGTGGCCCTCACCAACGCTGCGCAGTCTGGGGCGTTCGGCGATACACCGGTCGAAGGCGTAGGCGCACCTTGGTTGGAACGGACAGAAGTTGGGTTCCACCAATAGGTCGGGCGGGCTGCCTTCGATGCTGGCCAGCCGGGTGCTTCCATCGGAGTCGGTGGACGGGATCGCCTGGAGCAGGCCGCGGGTGTACGGGTGTTGGGGGTTCTCGTAAATCTCGTCGACCAAACCGGACTCCACGATTGTCCCGCCATACATGACAGCCACCCGGTCGGCGATGCCTGCCACGACCGCCAGATCGTGTGTTATCCACACGATCGCCGTGCCTCGCTCTGCGGCGAGTCGGGTCTTCACCAGTTCGACGATCTGGGCTTGCACCGTCACGTCCAGCGCGGTGGTCGGTTCGTCGAATATCACTATCGGTGGGTCACCCGCCATTGCGATGGCAATCATCACCCTTTGGCGCATCCCGCCCGAGAACTCGTGGGGATAAGAGCGCGCCCGTCTCTCGGGATCGGCTATTCCGACATCGGCGAGTAGGGAGACTGTTTCGCTTTGGATTTCATCCTCGGTCAAATCCCGGTGCTTGCGAACCGACTCGGCGATCTGTTCGCCGATGCGCATCGTCGGGTTGAGAGCGCTCAACGGGTCCTGAAAGACGAAGCCGATCTTGCTGCCACGCACCTTGCGGATCTGGCCCGAGCTCGCCGCCAGGAGGTCCATTTCGGTGCCGTCGTGTCGGAGGATGGCCGTGCCTCCAGCTATACGGGCGGGTGGGGAAGGCAGCAGCGCCACCAACGACATCATCGTCACCGACTTGCCCGACCCTGACTCGCCGACGATTCCCAGAGACTCTCCGCCCCGCAGTTGGAACGAAACGCCGTTCACGGCATGGACCTTGCCGTCCGGGGAGTCGAAGGTGACCTCGAGGCCGTCGACGTCGAGGATGACCTCATCGGTCTTCGGGCGCGATGGTTGGGTGACTGGCGTGATCATCCCCTAGCCCTCCTGATCCGCGGATCGAGAATGTCACGCAGCCAGTCGCCCAGCAGGTTCATGCTCAAACCCGCCAGGGCGATCGCCAGCCCCGGGAACACAGACAGCCAAGGGAGGCCGGTGAACAACGACCTCCTGCCCGAGTCGAGCATGTTGCCCCAACTCGGGATGTTGGGTGGAACGCTCAATCCCAGAAAGCTCAGACCCGCCTCGTAGAAGATCATGGCGGACATCTCGAAGGTGGCGAGCGTGAGGAGCGGACCGACGAGGTTCGGGAAGACATGGCGGACGAGGATTCTTGGCAACTTCGCCCCGCTCGCCCGTGCCGCTGAGACGAAGCCTGCCTCTCTGAGGCGGAGAACCTCGCCGCGCGTAGTTCGAGCGAACAAGGGCGATGCTGTGACGCCGAACAGCATCACCACGTTGAACAGGCTCCTACCCAGCACCGCTGCCACGACGATCACGACGACCAGATAGGGCACTGAGAGAATCAGGTCCACTATCGACATCAGAAGTTTGTCGAGCTTGCCGCCGACGAACCCAGCTATGAGTCCGACAACGAGTCCAATGGAGACGGCGATGGCTGCCCCGAAGAAACCGACCGTCACTGACACCCTTGCGCCGAAGATAAGTCTGCTCAGAACATCGCGTCCCAAGCGGTCGGTTCCAAGTGGGTACTCCCAGGTGCCGCCGTCGGAGAACGCAGGTGGCGCCTTGGCGTTCGTCAGGCTTTGGGCGAGAGGGTCGTGCGGCGCGATCTGGGGCGCAAAAATTGCCACGATCACCAGCATCAGAACGAGTATCAGCCCGATAAGGCCGGCCGGATCTCGAAGGATGAGCTTGAGGAAACGCCGGAAGCCTCGCGAACGCGAGCCGAACTCGACGGTGTCCTGAGGCTCCAACTCGGGATTGGCACTCATCAGCTGTCCAACCTGATGCGGGGATCAAGCCAGGCATAGATGAGGTCGGCCAGCAGGCTGAGCGTGATGGCGGCGCCGGCAATGAAGAGGGTGATGGTCTGAACGAGCGGGAAGTCCCTGGCTCGGATTGCCTCGTCGAGCAGGCTTCCTAACCCGGGAAGAGCGAAGATGGACTCGATGTATACGGCTCCTCCTAGCAGGTAGGTGTACTGGACGCTGATGACGCTCACTAGGGCGATGGCCGTGTTGCGGACGATATGGCGTCGGGCAACGTCGACGCCGGCGAGGCCTTTGCTTCGAGCAGTCCTGACGAAATCCGAACCGACGACTTCGAGCACGGTGGAACGAGTGAGTCTGACTAGACGACCCATGGCACCGACCGAGAGGGCTGCCGCCGGCAGGATGTAGGACGCTGGTCCGTCGATTCCAAAGGAGGGGAACCATCCGAGGTTCACCGCGAAGACGATTATGAGGATCAGGGCGAGCCAGAACTCGGGTGTGACCTGGCCGCCGAGTCCAAGGCCGCGCGCCAGTAGGTCGGCTGGTTTGCCCGCGTTCATGCCACCGAGAATTCCCAACGGGATGCCGATGATCATTGCCACGCCCATGGCAAGGCTGGCGAGAGTGAAGGTGAGCGGCACTCGTTTGAGAACTAGATCGAGCGAGTGGGTCTGGAAACGTAGCGACTCACCAAAGTCGCCGGTCATGATCCCACCGACATAGTCGACGAGTTGCACCAGGAGGGGCCGGTCGAAACCCATCAGTTCGCGGAAAGCCGCCACCTGGGTTGTGCTCGCCTCTCGCGGCATCATCAGCGTCGCGGGATCCCCAGAAAGCCGGACGAGAAAGAAGACGATCACGGTGACGCCGATAAACAGCAAAAACGACTGTATAACTCGGCGAATGACGAAGGTCTTCATGGATGTTGAGTGGTGATAGCAGAAGGGTCTCCCGGTTGCCCGGGAGACCCTTCAGTTTCGTCAGCCTGCCAGGGAGACTGCCCGTAGGAAGTAGTCCTCGGCGGCTCTCGGCTTGTAGTTCTGTACTGCCGAGTTGATGCCTTCGAAGGCGAACGGCTCGTACAGGTAGATGAACGGTGGGTCTTCGTAGGTGTACCGATGCAGTTCGGTGTAGACGTCGGCTCGCTCGGTCTCATCGATGGTCTGCTGAATCTGGGCAAGGAACCCAAGGATCGTGTCGTCGGTCCATGCCGAGTAGTCGGCGTCGAATCCGCCCAACGCTCCTTGAAGCCGCTCAAGTGATTCAGAGCTGGTGCTCGACCACGAGTCGCCGAACAGTGGTGGCAGCTGCTTCGAAGCCTCTAGGTCCCAGTACTGACCGGACTCCATGAACTGGATTTCCCCGCCATCCAGGGTGATTCCCACTGCTTCGAGGTAACCGGCGACGGCCTGACACACCTCTTCGAAGTTCACGTATGCGCCTGTCGGGCAGGCGAAGCCAATCGTGAATCCGTCGGGGTAGCCGGCATCCGCCAGCAGTTGCATCGCCAGGTCTGGGTCGTATGCATACGGCGCCAGCGAGTCATCGAATCCGAGGCTGCTCGTCGAGACGAGACCGGTGGCGAGGGCCGCCTGGCCGTCAAAGAGAGCGTCGACGATGGCTTGGCGGTCAACAGCGTGGTTCATCGCGAGTCGGACCTCGCTGCTCTCCAGCGGAGTGCCGATCCCGGTGGTCAGGTTGTTGAACGCGATGTAGTAAACGCGGTCGACCGGGTATGTGACCACCTGGACGTTGGCGGCTCCCTCGAGAGTGGCGGCTTCTTCGGAGTTGAAGCGCTGCGCGATATGGACCTCGCCGGTCTGCACGGCCGCTAGACGCGTTGAGGAATCAGGGATCGGTCGGAAGATGAGTTCGTCCACCAGCGGTAGACCCTCATTCCAGTAATCCTCGAACGCCTCAAGCACGATTCGGTCGCCTCGGTCCCAGCTAACGAACTTGAACGCCCCGGTGCCGATCGGGTGCGCTTCGATCCCATCGATGCCTTCGGACTCGTACTGGGATGCGGGGATGATGGCCCACTCGGAAAGCTCCCTGCCGAACAGAGCGTCCGACGAACCGAGCGTCATCTCAACAGTCATGTCGTCGAGGGCAACTACCGATGTGACCTTCTGGTAGAGGTACGCATAGACGTTGCGGTCTTCGCTAGCTGCCAACCAGCTGGCGACCCAGTCGTCAGCATCCATCGTTTCGTCGTTGTGGAACTTCACGCCCTCGCGAAGCGTGAACGTAAACACCGTGGCGTCGTCGTTGACCTCCCACTCGGTCGCCAAGGCCGGTTCCACCTCGTTGTCATCGTTGATCCAAATAGGACCCTCGTAGATCTGGGTGGAGACGTTGATGGCGTTTCGTTCCGCCGAGTTGGGCAAGAAGATCGAGTTCGGCTCTGTCGTGAGGGCCACGATCAGAGTTCCACCCGATGGAGCCGGTTCGGTCGTTTCCGTTGCCTCAGTCGTATCTGTCGACGGGGCGGCCGTCGTTGTCGTTGCACTTGTGCCGTCACTGCCTGTTCCGCCCCCGCATGCAGCGGCCAGCATGGCGAGAACCGTGAGCAGAGCAGTGAGATGCCTTAAGCGTTTCATTGCGTCGCTTCCTCCTGATTGTCGGTTGTTAGTTGTTGCCACCGTTCCTGAATAGTGAACGCGGCAGAAAGATCTGTGAACGATCCGTAATCGTGGTCGGATCGTTGGGTGTCTGGGCCGAAGAACACAGGATTTGTGAAAGCGGTCACGCCTTCTGTCCCTAGAACGTCGATGCGGAGCCATCCCGGCGTCGCGGGTGGGGGCTCGATCCGATGCTCGATTCCGGGGTTGATTCCTGAACGACTGGCCACCGGTTCGCCGTTGTGAACCAGTTGGATCTCCAACTCACCATCGCCCCAGGCCCTGGCTGATACCCGGATGGGATCGTCTACCGGTCCGAGGTGGGATCCCATCGGAACGGTTCCGGCCGGAGTCTCGACGACGAACTCGATGGTCGGCCCCATCGTTACGTAGACCCTGCCTCGATCGACCGCCGACAAGATGGCCTCGGGTGTGCAGGCTTCGGCATCGACATAGCTGCGGGGTATGCCGACTCGGTGGCCGTCAACGGTCAGCCCGTCGCCACGCAGCATCTTTTCGGGATCGTGAAAGTCCGACCCTCCGATGGCGGTGATATTGATGCCGGCGTTCAACCAACGTGTCCACATCGCTAGGGCAGCCGGGTTGGCCAACCGATTCTCCGGCCACGTTGGGTCGTTCCAGACTTCCAGATATCGGAAACCTGCCAGGGGCACTTCGAGGTCAGTCCATTCCCACGGAAATAGAAGCGGATGGTTGATCGACGCCCTAAGACCTCGGCGGACCACCGTTTCGACCAGCGACGTTGAGGCCCCTCGCTGCGCATCGTCGCGCTCTACGAACGTCGGTTCGGGGAGGTCCGCCATCCACGACGGTTCTGCGCCGTCAGTACTGAACACGTTGAAGTGTCCGTAAGGCATCGTCACTTCGACGCCTGCGATGACTAGGACGTGCTTCGAGTCTGCGAAGTGCGGATAAGCCCAGGTGTTGTGGTCAGTGATCGCAAAGAAATCGAGTTGCTCGCGTTCGGCCTCATCAATGAACTGTGCGGGCGTAAGCACACCGTCGCTCAGCAACGTATGCGCGTGGAAATCGCCCTTCAGCCACACTTTTTGGTCTCTCCTCCGCTGCCTCTCGCCCTAGTAGAGGTCCCGGGAGAGAGACTAGACGTTGGGGCGCGACTGCTGCTGCCGCTAGCGGTCTCTCAGAGGAGATCCCTGGGTATCTCCTCATGCCACTTACGGCGGAATACCTCGTGACCCTCCTCGGACGCAACTATCTCAGCGTCGACGACAAAGTGTGTGGCGGTCGCGGAAAGGACCGTTGAGGTGACGCTGGCGATCTCCCAACCGTCCCTCGCCAACGTGCGCTCAGTGACGACCTCACCTTGGACAGAAGTCGGATCGTCTCCCACAGCCGAGTAACGCTCAGTTGCCTTCAGCTCCGTCTCCAGTGCGATGTCGTCCAGCAGTACCCGGCCTGAGTCGTCCACGACTTCGAGTGTGTGTTCGTCTGTTCCCAGGTTGTGGTGCAGATACCAGTCGTTGCTCGCCGGACGCAGCACGGTTCGCGAACTCGGCTGCGCCCCTTGCGGCTTTCCGAAGTCTTTCGGACTCTCCTCGCGGATTGGGCGGACAGGCAGAGTCAACGTGGCCTGGCCGCAGTCCAGCTGCAGGGTCACCGGTTCGGGAGATGGCCAGACAAGCGGCCAGTAGGAGCTTGACAGGGCCAGGCGAATCCTGTGTCCGATCGGAAATTGTTGGGCGATTTCATTGAGCTGCAGCGTCGCCGTGTACGAGCGACCCGGTTCGAGAGGCGTTGGATCGGCGTGGCTGTCGCGGTGGGTGAGGTTGAGGACCCCATAGGTCACCCTGGTCGATCTCCCCTCCGGATCAACCGAACAGAGACGGGCAATGAGTTGGGCGATCGGGCGGTCCGACCGCACATCGAGTCGCACCACGGGTGCCCCGAGGATCTCGATCGGTGCTGTCAGGGGTTCGGTGTCGAAGACGACCGAGCCGCTGTCGTCTATTCGCTGGTCTCCCGGTTGGTCAGGGCCGTCCCCGTATGAGCACCACTTGCCGGCCTGTTTGCCCACCGTTAGCGGCGAGGCGATGACGACGGTTCCTTGCGTGCTCTCGTTTGATAACAGCCCACGAACATCGAGATTCAAGGTCTTACGGCCGATCCGGGGGGATGGCCACTTGTCTTCGGTGACCCATCGTCCTGGCCGGTGCTCGTACTGCGGTGCTGGGGGCACCGCGTCCTGCATCCACGCTGTCACCATTGGCTCGTCCATGATTCCGGTATCCACTCCCTTGAGCCAGTGATCCCACCACCGCAGAAGCTCGGTGAGAAAGTCGATGGCTGGGAGCGGAGTCGCGATGTGTGGGTAGGCGTGGCTCCACGGTCCAACCAAACCCTTCCGAGGTACCGAGAGGCCGTCCAAGAGTCGGAAGATCGCGTTCGAATAGCCGTCCGCCCAGCCGCCGACTGCGTATACCGGGCATTTGATCTTCGAGAGATCCTCACAGACCGATCCGTGCTCCCAGAAGGCATCGCGTCGTTGGTGGCGCAGCCAGTTGTCGATCCACAAGCCACTTCCCTCGAGCCGCTCGAACCACATATCCCGCCAGCGGTCACCGACGATCGCCGGATCCGGCGGCATGGCGTTGTAGGCGAACATCACTGACGCCCACGAGAGGTTGTCGGCGAGCAGGCAACCCCCCATGTAGTGGATGTCGTCGGCGTACCGGTCGTCGGTGGAGCAGATGGTCATGACCGCTTTCAGCGGTTCGGGCTGTAGGGCGGCGACCTGTAGCCCGTTGAAGCCTCCCCACGAGATTCCCATCATTCCCACGTTGCCGTCGCACCATGGCTGTGAGGCGATCCATTCGATGGCCTCCACCCCGTCTTCGAGCTCTGTCTGCAGGTACTCGTCGGTGAGGACGCCATCGGACTCGCCGCTCCCTCGCAGATCGACCCGCACCGACGCATACCCATGACTGGCGAGATATGGGTGGGTGAGCGTGTCGCGAGCCACTGTGCCGAAGCGCTTGCGGTACGGGAGATACTCGAAGACAGCAGGAACAGGTGTTGGGTTTGCTGGCCGCCAGATCCGGGCGGCCAGCCTGGTGCCGTCAGCGAGGGGTATCCATATGTTGGGTTCCTCGACCACGGGCTGGGTATCTACATAGCGCACGCTGTCTCCTGAGTTTGTCGTCTGAGTTGTCTCCCGTGCTTCGGTGGGATCCTCATTCGGCACTTAGTTCGTCGATCGAGGTTACGACTGCGTCTGCGTGGACCTCGGAACGGTGTCCATCTGGGGAGACCAGGACGAAACCAGCCGCTCCGGCGTTCCGAGCCGTGTCGGCATCGCGTTGAGAGTCTCCGACCATCAGAACAGATGAGGTTGGTATTCCGAATGCCGCCGCGATCGTTTCGATTACCGCCGGGTGCGGCTTGGCGGGGATCGCGTCGTCGGCTGCGACCACGAACTCGATCAGGTCGTCGATCCCGAGTCTCCTGAGCACATCAAGTGTGGGGCCACGATCGTCGGTCGTCGCCACGGCGAGCCGCAGGCCAGCGCCAGCCAGTGCTTCTAGAGCACTTCGGACGTTCCCGAGGCTGGCCAGCGGCTGGACGCTGCTCAGTTGTGTGGCTGCCTTCCGGGCTGTGATGGCGCGGGTGTGTGCCTGGGTCTCCGAGACTCCTGCCTCCCTAAGCACCTGTTCGGTCTGCACCGCGAGATCAGACAGAGTGGCGGTAGCCAGCAGCCCGTCGGGTGCCAGGCCCGTAGCGTTCAGACCGAGTCGCTCGCCCAAGGCATCACCCAACTCGGCAGAGCCGGACGAGGCCGTTTCGATCCATAGCCGAGAAGGCTCGAGCCAATAAGACTCGAGCGAGATGAGCGTTCCATCCTTGTCGAAGACGATTGCTTCAACTTCGAAGGAGGTGCCGGCGGCTGTGACAGACATGGGAGTGTGATCGTAAGGACCCGCTGGGACGGGTGTGGTTGGCTGGGGGGATGAGATCGAAGGCACGACATCTCTTCTCGGACCGGGTGGATGCAGGACAGGCCCTTGCCCGTTCGTTGGATCACCTGCGGGGGAGAGATTGCGTGATCTTGGCTTTGCCACGCGGTGGCGTGCCTGTGGCTTTTGAGGTGGCCGCCCATCTCGGTGCTCCACTGGATGCGATTGTCGTCCGCAAGCTGGGCCTTCCCTGGCAGCCGGAGTTGGCGTTCGGGGCGATAGGCGAAGGCGGAGTGCGAGTCATGGACGAACGCGTAGTGTCTCGGTCCGGTCTGCGCCCTGAAGAGCTTTCGGAGGTCGAGGGCCGCGAACGCGAGGAACTCGCGAGGCGGCTTTTGCTTTACCGAGGCGAACGCTCGGCGGTGCCTCTCGATGGACGGATTACGGTGGTCGTCGACGACGGGATCGCCACTGGTTCGACGATGCGAGCAGCAGCCGCCATCGCACGGGCGAGAGGTGCGTCCTCGGTGGTTGTCGCTGTTCCGGTGGCGCCGTTCGGTATCGGCTCTCGCTTCTCGGGTGTCGCCGATGACGTGGTTGTTGTAGAAGCGCCCAGAGGGTTCCAGGCCATCGGTTCGTTCTATGAGAACTTCTCCCAGACGACCGACGAGGAAGTGAGACGCCTTCTCGAACGTGGGAAGACTCCGTGAGAACGATGCGATACCGTGTCGGTCGTCGAAAGTAGATGCCTGATGTCGTTTAGCCCAAACACCGACGGGTTGGTCAGAAACAACGCGGACTACGCGGATCAATTCCACGATGCCGACCTTCAGGTCGCCCCTAAGCGTCAACTGGCGATCGTGGCGTGCATGGACTCCAGGATGGACATTTTCAGCATTCTCGGGCTCGGCCCAGGCGAGGCCCACATCATCCGCAACGCCGGCGGGGTGATCACCGACGACGTGATCAGATCGCTCTGTCTATCCCAGCGACTGTTGGGAACCAAAGAGATCGTCTTGTTGCATCACACCGACTGCGGTCTTCAGCAAGTTGATGAGAACGAGTTCAAGGCCGAGCTTCAGGCAGAGCTTGGCATCAAGCCATGGTGGGCGTTGGAGGCCTTCACGGACCCGGCGATCGACGTCGCCCAGTCGATGCGTCGCCTGGCGATGACGCCGTTTGTTCCTCACAGAGAACACGTCCGTGGGTTTGTGTACGACGTTGCGACCGGGGTACTTCACGAGGTCTCAGCCGGCTGATGCGCTGTACCCGCGACCGGCAGGGAGATTGATAGACCGTGGCCGTCAGCCATCCCCGGTGGCAAATCCAGTAAGAAAAAGCGCCCCCCGAGGGTTTAACTCGGGGGGCACCGGCGGAGCAGAGTGCTTGAAGCCGTGGAGGGCGCTCGTGAAAGACCTCCGCTCCGTGATCTGACGTTTCTCTCAGTCTTTGACTTTGACCACGAGCACGTCGCACGGGCTCTCGTGGATCACACCGTGGCTGGTCGAACCGAGCACCAACGAGCGGAACTCGCCTCGTCCCCTCGTGCCGACAACGATCAGTTGGGCACCCACATCCTTGGCGTATTCAGCGATCATCGCCGGGGGATAGCCGCTCAACTCGGCCCGCACCCATTCGAGTCCCGACTCATCAAGTTGGGGCCCGACCGACGCCCACACAGCTTCCTGCTCGGATTCGGCGAGAGCGCGCTCATCGAACACGTATGCCCCAGCCATGCCATAGACGACCGTGGGGGGTTGGAATACGTGCACGACGTGCAACGTGGTCCCCGATTGCCTGGCCTGGTCGATTGCTCGTGCGAGGACTTCAGCGGCCGCGGGGGATCCATCGACTGCGGCGACGATGCTCATCTCGGATTCCTTTCTCGAGACTCGGTCTCGGTACCAAGCATGGTGCATTCTGAGCGATCTGGGTAGAGGACATCGGCCCCAACGCCGAGCCCGTCACTCATCGGGACCCTGGAGACGACGGGTGCGCCGCCAGTCGCTGGAGTACGAAACGAGGGTCGTCATGTAGTTTGCCCGCTCGTACTGGTCGGGATCGGGGGCCGAGAGGCGACTCATGCTGGCCTTGGCTTGGGACACGGACTCGTACTCGTTGGCATCCAGCCAAACTCGCAGTCCTTCGACGGCCTCGGTCAGAGCGATCGGGCCCCGCTTGAGGAGAGCCGAAGCCATCATCGTGACGTCGGCCCCAGCCAGGACCATCTTTGTCACATCAGACCAATCGTGGATCCCGGTGGTGGCGGCCAGGTCGAGTTCGACACGTCCAGCGAGAATCGCAATCCAGCGCAGGGCCAACCGTGATTCCTCTGGTGAGGACAAGACGAGCCTGGGGGAAACTTGCATCGTCTCGAGATCGATATCGGGTTGATAGAAGCGGTTGAACAGCACCAGTGCGTCGGCTCCTGCCGACGCAAAGCGGTCGGCCATCGACGACATCGACGAGAAATACGGGCTGATCTTGACGGCAACCGGGATTCCGACCACCCACTTGACAGCTTCCACCAGGGTCAGGCATCTGGCCTCTACTTCCGCAGAGGACTCTTCCGCATCCGCCGCCATGAAGTACAGGTTCAACTCGATCGCCGACGCTCCCGCGTCCTCGAGCATTTGGGCATAACGGGTCCAGCCCCCTGCAGTTGCGCCGTTGAGACTCGCGATCACCGGGACCCTCAGGCTCGTGACCGCGTCCCTCACCAGTTTCAGGTATTCATGCGGTCCGGTGTTGTAATCCCCCAGCTCCGGTAAATATCCCGCCGCCGCTTCCGGGTTGGCTCCCGAGCCGAACTCGAGGCCGAAGTGGAACGAGAGGGTCTGCAGCTCGATTTGTTCTTCGAACAGTGAAGGCAGGACCACCGCAGGCGCCCCCGCCTCTACGAGCTCTGCCAGGGTGTCGAGGTTTCCCGTGAGAGGCGACGACGACGGCACCACGGGGTGGGGGAGTTCGAAGCCGAGGTACGTGGTGGAGAGGTCGGCGGTCATTCGGTCTCCTCTGCGTACTCAGCGGTCCGGTGGATAGTGACCATCTGCTCATACAGATGCCATCGGTCATCGATGTCCTGTTGGGCTCGCTTCATCAGAAAGTCGGCTTTCTCGGGATTGGCGACGCCCAGCATCGAGAAACGTGCCTCTTCGCGAGCGAAGTCTCGAAACGGGATCGTCGGCGTGCGGCTGTCCAGTCGGAGGCCCGGTTTGCCCTCCTCTTCGCGGGAGGGGTCGTAGCGGAACAGGGGCCAGTAGCCAGACTCCGCGGCCTTCTGCTGGTGTGCCATTTGCTTCGACATGTCGATGCCATGGGCGATACACGGGCTGTAGGCGAGTATCAGAGAGACTCCGTTGTGGCGCTCGGCTTCTGCGAATGCCCGCACCGTCTGAGTCATGTTCGCCCCCATCGCCACCTGGGCTACGAAGACGTTGCCGTAGCTCATGGCGATCTGGCCCAAGTCCTTCTTGCCGGTCGTTTTCCCACCTGCGGCGAACTTCGCCACTGCGGCACGAGGAGTTGCCTTCGATGCTTGCCCACCCGTGTTGGAGTAGACCTCGGTGTCGAGGACAAGAATGTTGAGGTTTCTACCGGAGGCGAGGACGTGGTCGAGGCCTCCGAACCCGATGTCGTAGGCCCAGCCGTCACCTCCGACGATCCACACGCTGGTGCGTGCCAGCCCGTCGGCCACAGATTCCAGGCGCCGAGCGAGTAGCCCGTCCATCGACCCGAGTTTGGAGCGGAGCTCCTCGATGCGACCGCGTTGTTCGATGATGCCCTGCTCGGACTCCTGATCGGCGTCAAGGATTTCCACTCCGAGAGGGCCTATGTCGGGGAGGAGTGCGGTCACAAGAAGTCTGGCATCCTGTTCCATCTGATCGAGAGCGAGGCGCATCCCCAGGCCGAACTCGGCGTTGTCCTCGAATAGTGAGTTCGCCCAGGCGGGCCCGCGTCCGAACTCGTCCTTCGCCCAGGGAGTCGTTGGGAGGTTGCCCCCGTAGATCGACGAGCAGCCCGTCGCGTTGGCGATGACGATTCTGTCGCCGAACATCTGGCTGACGAGCTTCAGGTAGGGGGTCTCGCCGCAACCAGTGCAGGCTCCCGAGAACTCGAACAACGGATCGATCAGTTGGGTCCCCTTGACAGAGAGAAGGTTGACGTCGGTTCGACGCGCCGATGGCAACTCCAGGAAGTAGTCGAACCGCTCTCGTTCGACTGCCAGGTGAGCGCCAATCGGTTCCATGTTTATGGCCTTGTGAGAGGCGACTTCCTTCGAGACCGCCGGGCACACGTCGACACACACGCCGCACCCGGTGCAATCGTCCGGTGCAACTTGGACCGTCAGATACCGCCCTGCCAGTTCGCGCCCTGCCGCCTCTTTCCAAACGAAGTGGTCCGGTGCGCTGGCGACGTCCGACGGGAGAAATGCCTTCAACCGAATGGCGGCGTGAGGACAGGCCAGTGCACAGCGTCCGCAATCAATGCAGATATCCGGATCCCATATAGGGATCTCATCTGCGAGCGTTCGCTTCTCGTACTTGGTGGTGCCGGTCGGGAATGTGCCGTCGACCGGCAGAGCGGAAACGGGAAGAAGGTCACCCTCCCCGGCGATGAGGCGGGCCGTTACTCGTTGGATGAAGTCGGGGGCGTCGGCCAGAGCTTTGAACGGAGGGTCGAGTTCAGGAGCAGAATCCGGAACCTCTACTTGCTCCATTCCGGCTATCGCCCGGTCGATAACGGCGTGATTTCGCCTGACGATGGTTTCGCCCCGCTTGCCATAGGTGTGGGCGATCTCTGTCTTGATGGCGGCAATCGCATCGTCGATCGGCATCAGGCCGGTGAGGGCGAAGAAACAGGCCTGGAGGACGGTGTTCACGCGCTTGCCGAGGCCCTCTTCGCGGCTGATGCTCTCGGCATCGACGACCCACAGAGCGAGGTCTCGTTGGACGATTGTCCTTCGCACTGTTTTCGGCAGACGTCCCCACACTTCGGTCGCCGGATACGGGCTATTGAGCAGGAACATCGAGCCGGGAACCGTCCTTTCGAGGAGGTCCACCCGGTCTGCCATAGAGAACTGGTGACATGCAACAAAGGTCGGCTCATCGATCAGGTAAGTGGACTCGATGGGTCGGGGGGAGAACCGGAGGTGGGAGACGGTCTGGGAGCCCGACTTCTTCGAGTCATACACGAAGTAGCCCTGGGCGTGCAGAGGTGTGTGGTTTCCGACGATGCGAACCGAGTTCTTGTTGGCGCCAACCGTGCCATCCGATCCGAGTCCGTAGAAGACGGCGCGTATGACATCGCTCGGCTCGTGCCACGAGTCCCGATCGTAAGGAAGACTCAAGTGAGTCACGTCGTCGGTGATCCCGATTGTGAAGTGGCGATGTGCAGGGCCGTTGTCGTCGAGTACTCCGCGAACCATGGCCGGGGTGAACTCTTTCGACGACAGGCCGTAGCTGCCACCGGTCACTGCCGGCAGGGAACCTGGGTGGCGTTCCGTGAGGGCTGCCACCACATCCAAGTACAACGGTTCGCCGATCGCTCCTGGCTCCTTTGTCCGGTCGAGCACCACCACTGACCGTGTCGGGTCCGGCAGGATCGCACAGAAGGCCTGGGCGTCGAACGGTCGATAGAGCCGGACTATCACTGCGCCGACCTTCTCTCCGTCTGCGGTTGCAACGGTGATCGCTTCCTTCACCGCACCTGCACCAGAGCCCATGATCACGATGACACGCTCGGCGTCCGGTGCTCCCACATAATCGAAAGGCGCGTAGCGACGCCCGGTGAGTGCCGCGAACCTATCCATCTCTTCGACAACGATGCGGGGCACTGCGTCGTAGTAGAGATTTGCCGCCTCCCTGGCTTGAAAGAAGACGTCGGGGTTCTGGGCCGTGCCGCGGATCATGGGCCTGCGCGGGTTGAGTGCTCTTAGCCGGTGTTCGGTGATGAGTTCTTCGTCGAGGAACTCCTTCACGATCTCTTCGGTCACGAGGGACACGCCCCCCATCTCATGCGACGTCCGAAAGCCGTCGAAGAAGTGCAGAAACGGCACACGAGATCGGAGAGTGGCCGAGTGGGCGATCAGGGCAAGGTCGTGGGCTTCTTGAGGCGAGTTCGAGGCGAGCATGGCGAAGCCTGTCATGCGGGCCGCCATCACGTCAGAGTGATCGCCGAAGATCGATAGGGCGTGGGTGGCTATCGACCGGGCCGCAACGTGGATGACCATCGGCGACAGCTCGCCGGCGATCTTGAACATGTTTGGCAGCATCAACAAAAGGCCCTGGGAAGCCGTGAATGTCGTGGTCATCGCCCCGGCCTGCAGCGCCCCATGGGCAGTTCCCGCTGCGCCACCCTCACTCTGGAGCTCGATCACCGCAGGTACGACACCCCAGAGGTTGGGGCGCCGCGCCATCGACCACGCATCCGAGTACTCACCCATCGGCGAAGCGGGTGTGATCGGGTAGATAGCGATGACTTCGCTCGCTGAGTAGGCGATGCGAGCTGCCGCCTCATTGCCGTCGAGCATCTCAACGACGGGCTCGGTCCGGGGGATGACAGGTGTGGGCTCCATCGGCGGTCTTTCTTCGGCTAACAGCTAGTTGGGGCCGGTGAGGGCCCAGAGCACGTCTTTGATGCTGACCATCCCTATCAGCCGTCCGCCGTCCACGACGGGAAGGTGGCGGTATCCAGCTCCCATCATCCAGGCGGCAGCATCGTCGACGTCGATGTCGGGGGCTAGCGAGTCAGGATCAGGTGTCATCACATCGCTCACCCGACGGGCACTGGAAGCTGACTCGGCGAACTCCCTCACGATGTCGCGCTCGGTGATGATTCCCACGAGCGTTTCGTCGCTCACCACAGCGAGCGAGCCGACATCGTCGGAGAGCATCTGGCGAGCGGCCTCGCGGACATCGGTCTCCTCGGTGCATGTGTACACAGGTCCGCCAATCAGTTCGCTTACCCGCATGACTTCCTCCTTGGTCTCGTACCTCGATCATGGTCGACGCGACCTGCCAGCGATGGGCGCAAGGGTCCCCATCGAAAGGGCCGAAGTGCCCGATCCGGGGAAAGGTGCTGGCTGTCCTGAGCCGAAGGGTCATTGTCCCCTGTCGCGCACAGGGGGCCTCCCTTACGTTGGTCTCAGACGAGAGGAAAAAGATGAAACGTCTAGTGATTCTCGGTGCCGGAACAGCCGGGACAATGATCGCCAACACGTTGGATGGGCGCCTACCGGAGGGCTGGGAGGTGGAGATGATTGACCCGTCGTGGACTCATCTCTATCAGCCGGGACTTCTATTCGTACCGTTCGGAACTCAGAAACCGTCAGACCTCGTGAAGCCTATCGACGGGCTGATCCCGGAAGGCACCAAGCTCACTCGGGCCGAAGTGGTGAGCATCGACACCGAAGCTCGAGAGATCTCACTGGAGGACGGCTCAACGGTTTCTTATGACCAACTTGTCATCGCTACCGGCACGAGTGTTCGACCCGAGATGACCCCGGGAATGTTGGAGTCCGGGTGGCGGGAGAAGGTGCACGAGTTCTACACGCTGACAGGCGCCACTGCCCTTAGGGACACCCTCGCTGTCTTTAAGGGTGGGAAGCTCGTGGTTCACGTGACAGAGATGCCGATCAAGTGTCCTCCGGCTCCCCTTGAGTTCGCGTTTCTTGCGGACGACCATTTCAAGAAACGCGGCGTTCGAGACGCGGTCGATATCACTTTCGTCACCCCACTGTCTGGTGCGTTCACCAAGCCCGTCGCGTCCGCGGCACTCGCCGGGATGCTCGATAACAGATCGATCCGTCTCGAAACCGACTTCATGGTCGAGCGTGTCGAGGATGGAGCGCTCGTCTCCTACGACGAGCGAACCGTTCCATTCGACCTTTTGATCACCGTTCCGGTGAACATGGGGGCTGGGTTCGTGGGCAGGTCGGGGCTGGGTGACGAACTCGACCATGTCAGGGTGGATCCTCACACGTTCCTGGCTGCCGGCCACGAAAACATTTTCGCAATCGGGGATGCGGCTGCCCTTCCGACTTCCAAGGCGGGCTCAACAGCTCACTTTGGGGTGGAGGTGTTCGTTGAGAACTTTCTCGATCACATCGCGGGTAGGCCGATGCGTGCCAGCTTCGACGGTCACGCCAACTGCTTCATTGAGTCAGGGGGAGGCAAGGCGTTGCTCCTCGACTTCAACTACGAAACCGAGCCACTGCCTGGTGTCTACCCCGTCCCGGGTCTTGGTCCACTGAGACTCCTGCGGGAGAGCCGGCTCAACCACTGGGCAAAGCTCGCATTCCAGACCATCTACTGGCGAATGCTGATCCCTGGACGCCGCCTACCCGTCCCACGCGAAATGTCGATGGCCGGCAAAGTTCGGCCCGAGAAAGAGGCAGTAAACGCATGACACTCATCAACGACCGTGAAATCCAGCTCGACGAGGAAGGCTTCCTCCTCGACCCAACCGAGTGGGACGAGTCCCTCGCCCATGTGCTTGCCGCCAACATCGGTCTCGAGCTGAGCGAAGCGCACTTCGCCGCGATTCGGTTTGCTCGCGATGACCAGGCAGTCACCGGCGAAACTCCCACCTTGCGTCGGATGGCGACCGTGGGAGGGGTTTCCACCAAGGAGATGTTCACGCTCTTCCCGCAGAAGCCTGCCAAGAAGATGTCCTACGTCGCAGGCTTGCGTAAGCCCGTCGGCTGCGTCTGAAGGAGATGACATGGCAACGACACTCGAATCCGTGGTGCCCTCGTTCGATACCGACGCCAACGGGCGAAAGTTGGCGATTATCTGCTCAAAGGGCTCCCTCGACATGGCCTACCCCGGCCTGGTACTCGCCAACGCCGCATTGGGCGAAGGCATAGAAACCCATCTGTTCTTCACCTTCTGGGGATTCGACATCATCAACAAGGAGACGATGGCCCATCTGAAGTTCACCCCGGTTGGAAATCCGGCCACCCATATGCCGCATTCCCTCATGGGTCTTCCCGGGATGACGGCGTTCGCAACTCACATGATGAAAAAGCAGATCGAGGGAATCGATGTGCCTGACGTACCCGAGTTCCTTGAAATGATCACAGACTCCGGAGGACACCTCTGGGCGTGCCGGATGTCGGCGGACATGATGCACATCGGCGAAGAGGACCTTTACGAGCGGGTCGAAGGGATCATCTCGGCATCGGACTTCATCGAGATATCCGAAGGCGCCCAGATCATTTTTGTATAGGTGCGAAAAACTACAGGAAGGCCTCTGTCCGGGCCTCGCTGATTGCGGCGGCCAGCCTGACGTCGTCGGGTTGTGATATGGCGTCGGAGACCAGGGCTCTGAGGTGCTCGGGCATGGGCCGTTCCCACGGCGCCAAGAGAAGTGCGAGGTGCTCTGACGCGGTGACGTAGTCGCCTCTTTCCAATGCTGTGGCGGCCCGGGGCCAGGCGGCCAGCCAGGCGAACTCGGTTCCTAAGCCCGCCGCGTCGGCATTCTCTTGTGTGCCCCAGTTCTCGTAGGCCAACTGCCCCTTCTCATCGCATGAGCCGTCGCCGCGACGCCAGGCCACCCAGCACAAGACCCCGTAGGCGTGGCCGCTGTAGTACGCAGTGTCCGATTGGTCGGCGGCCCGCAAGGCGTCCATCGCCGCTTGTTCGGCCTCATCGACGAGACCCAGGCGGCGGAGAGCGACGGCTAGATATGCCTTTGCCCGGCACCCCTCGGTGACGGCTCCGACTCTGGTGGTCTCCTCCACGGCCCTCCCCAGGACCTCGGCGGCCTCCTCGATCTGATCAGCCCACAACAGGGAGAATCCGAGACCGAATCGACCTTCTGCAATTCGTCCGGGGTCGGCACCGGACTCGGCTAGACCCAACGCCCGTCGTGCCAGCGCCACTGTGTCCGGTGAAACAACGAAACGGTCATCGACGAAGCTGCTCAGGACCTGTCCGTACAGGTGGTCAGCCAACTGAGCCGCGCTGCCGCACTCTTCGACGATGGGCGCAACCCGGGCGTTGAGCTCCTTCAACTCCCGTCCCCTCCCACCGAAATAGAGGGTGAAAGCTCTTTCTTTCTGCACTTGGATCCACTCGCGTTTTGCAGCCGAGTCGTCGACAGCCGACAGGATCGCCTCCGCTCGGTCGAGGCATGCCTCGGCCTCACCGGTCTGTCCTTGGAGCCGGTGGGTTTGGCCAATCAAACGCCAAATCTTTGCTTCTTCCAGAGGCGCTGGCTCCATCTCCTCCAGGGATGCTGCGAGGGCCGCACGGGCGGGCTCGTGGTGGGCCATCCGAACGAGCAATTCACCCAAACGGGCCTGGTACTGAGCCCGCCACCTGCTTTGGTCGCCCTCTGGGAGGGAGTCGATGCGGGCTAGACCCGCTTCGAGATGCGATAGAGCGGTGTCGGTGCTGAACGCGGCGAGTGCCCGTTCTCCTGCCTCCAGCAGGTATTCGACAGCCTTGAGATGGTTGCGGCTTTGGGAGTAATGGAACGCGATCTGTTCAACATCTCGGCCCTCTTCGAGAGCCTGTGCAGTGTGCTCATGCGTTTCGGACCGCTGAGACGGCAGGAGGTTGCTGTAAATCGCCTGTCGGGTGAGGGCATGGACGAATGAGTACTCGGCTGAGTCGCTGACCGTGAGAATCCCGGCGCCCACCAGCGTCCCCAGCTCCGGGACAAGGTTGTTTCCTGCCAGTGAGGCGAATAGAGACTCTCCGAAGCTGCGATCCAGCACCGATGCGGCCTTGGCGGCGCGACGAGTCGTGTCAGCGAGGCGGTCAAACCGGCTCATCACTACCCCTTCGACGCTCTGTGGCAGATCGAGGTCGATGTCCTCTGTGCCGATTACCCAGTGTCCGTCGACTCGGGCGATCGAGCCTGTCTGTATGAGTGACCGGATCAACTCTTCGACGTAGAACGGATTTCCTTGCCCGCGGTCGAGAATCTGTGATTCGAGCCGCTCGGGGATGCCGCTGATATCCAGCAGCATCGAGATCAGGCGCTGGCTGTCGGACTTGGACAGTTCGGTGAGGGTCAGTTCTGTAAGGGACTCGGACGAACCTCCCAACAGGTCAGCACCCGAGATGTCCGGACGGTAAGCGAGCAGCAGGTTGAGAGGGTCTGTCGTACTGGTGTGTAGGGCGGCTATCACCTCGCGGCTGAGGGGATCTGCCCAGTGGACGTCTTCCAGGAACACGGTCAATGGCCCAAGACGAGCCCAGGAACTCAAATACTCGACTATCGCGTCGATCGTGAGTGTCTTGCGCAAGTCTGCACTCGACTCCAGGACAAGCAGGTCGCGATCGTCGCTGAAGCTCAATCCGAGCATGTGCGCCAGGAAAGGGACGATCTCATCGGCTCTTGCACCGGAGAGAACTCGGGACTCGACTAACTCTTGGAGAGCGGCTTCGAGCCCAGCAAGGTCGGGGCGCTTGAGCTGCCGGGAGAATAGGTCTTGGAAAGGGGCGTAGCTTGTTGTCTGGGTGAGAAGGAGGCATCGTCCCTCCATCCAAACGCCGCCCTGGACCTCGACATGAGATCGGAATTCGGAGGCAAGCCGAGACTTGCCGACTCCCGCTGGGCCTATCAACGCGACCGTGCCTCGGATCCCGAAGGTGGCGTGAAGTAGGGACAACTCGTTGTCCCTACCGACCATTTCAGCCCGCAGGCCTTCGACCCCTCTGACCTTGTCGGGGTGGTCAAGTAGCCGTTCGGCCTTGAAGGCATCGACCGGTTCGGCGATGCCCTTGATCGTCAACGTGACAGGCGTGAGATCAAAGGCCGCCTCGAGATGGGCTGCAGTCGAATCGCCCACCACGATCTTGCCTGCCGCAGCCGCCGACTGGAATCGGGCAGCCAGGTTCACTACAGGTCCCATCACCGTCAATTCTTCGTGTAGATCCGAGCCGACGGGTCCGAAGTAGACCCGACCGGTGTTGACGCCAGCGGTGACGGCCAAACCCATGTCGGCTGCTCTCTCCCGAAGGTCGATGCCAGCCCGCACGGCGCGAAATGGGTCGTCCTCGTGGGCGGCTGGTACGCCGAAGACGGCCAGGACTCCGTCGCCGAGGAATCGATCGATACGTCCGCCATAGGCCACCATGAGTTCGACCATCGTCTCCAGCAGGGGGTTGACCAATACGGTGGCCTCTTCCGCGGAGAGACCGCTGGTCCTGCGCACCGATTCGCTCATGTCGGCGAAGACAACGGTCACCAGGCGTTCCTCGCCCCGTAGATTGGTCATCACCTGGCTGCGTGTCTCCACCGCAATGGATTGGGCATCAGCAGTGCCCAGTCGCGCGCCACATTGAGAACAGAAGCGCGCCTCAGGAAGGCTTTCATGTCCGCACGCCAGGCATGGCATCAGGACGATCGAGGGTACCGAACCGTCGGCGTCCTGGGGGGATGACGCAGCAAAGGCTCACGGCTCTTTACGATGTTCGATTGGTAATGACCACGACGCAATCGAACAACCAAGGCCCTGTTCGCTTCGCCGATCGACGCGTCAACCCGCTTCTGGTCGTGGTGACCCGATTGGCTGCAGCGATTGCCGTGGTTTTGCTCATTACGGCTGTGGTGCTGATCGACAGGGACGGCTACTCGGATTCGTCAGGTGGCGAGATCGGCTTTCTCGACGCCCTCTACTACTCCACGGTCTCGGTCACGACCACTGGTTATGGCGACATTGTTCCGGTTACCCAGCAGGCGAGGGTGCTCACGACTTTTGTGGTGACACCCTTGCGAGTGGCTTTCCTGGTCCTGGTCGTGTCGACGACCGTCGAAGTACTGACAGCCAGCACCCGGTATCTCTTACGCGTGAACAGATGGAGGCGAACTGTGACCAACCACTACGTCATTTGCGGTTA
>JBGTKD010000042.1:0-53019 GCA_041744795.1 Acidimicrobiia bacterium | reverse complement strand
CCCACACCAACCACCGCTAACAAACGCAACGCCATCCGAGCCGCCAAACGACACGTCGCCCGCCAAGTCTGGAAAACCCTCCGCGACCACGGCTTGACATAGGAGAGCCCAACGTCGCTGCGCTCCTGGGGGGACAAACTGACAGGCCGGACCGCTTCAGAGGTGATCGACGGGGTCGCTTCCGCTCACCGCCCCCCTCGGCCGGCTACGCCGGCCGGTCCCCCCAGACTCCTCGCTTCGCTCGTCGAGGGGGGACAAACTGACAAACTGACTGGCGGGCCGATAGTCCCCTCGCCGTAGTCTCTCGCCTATGAGATTTAGCTTGATGACTGAACCGCAGCTGGGGGGGACTTATCAGCAGCTTCTCGATTTGGCCTTGTGGGCTGAGAGGGAGGGGATGGTCAGTTTCGCTCGGAGTGACCATTACTACTCGAGCCGGGTGCCGAGGCCGGATGCCACAGACGCCTTTGCGACGTTGGCGGGACTGGCCAGGGATACGGCTTCGATCCGGTTGTGTGTGTTGGTGAGTCCGATCACGTTTCGACACCCTGCGGTGATCGCCAAAACGGCAGCCACGATCGACCAGATGTCCGGTGGCCGTCTCGATCTGGGTGTTGGCACCGGATGGATGGACCTGGAACACGACGTGTTCGGCATGCCGTTCCCGGATTGGTCGGAGCGGTTTGATCGGTTCGCCGAGAGTCTTCCCTACCTGCGGGCAGCCTTCGGCGAGAAGCACGCCAAAGTGACCGGCACCCACTATTCGATCGACGCCGAAGTGAGACCCCAGCCCACGGGGATCAGGCTTGTGACAGGGGGTAGCGGTCCGGTCCGCACCCCAACGCTCGCCGGAACCTACGCCGACGAGTACAACCACCTGCCGGCGCCGATCGACGAGATCGCCAGGCGGAACGACGTTATGCGCCGGGCCGCTGCGGAAGCAGGACGGGACCCGGATTCGATAGAGATCACTGTCATGGGACAGGTGATCACCGCTCCCGACAGGCGAGCCTTCGACGAGCGAATTACCCGGGACGCCGCGAGCCGCGACATGGAAGCGGCGGCTCTCCTCGATAAGTGGCAGGAGGCGGGAATCCCTGTCGGTCCCCCGGAGGAAGTGACCGAGATATTGGCTGCTTACGAGAGAGTTGGCGTCAACCGCTATTACTTGCAGTGGCTCGACTTGGCCGACAGCGAGGGACTGAACATGACTTGGGAAGTGGTCAAGGACTCAATGGGAGATCGACACCCACTCGGGTGAGACGATCCGGTCGAGGTCGGCAACCGAGATCGGAAACACCGTCGAGGGAGTGCCACCCGCCGCCCACACTGGGTCGTGGCGTCGCAGCGCCGGATCGGCGAACACCCGCAAAGGGCGAGCATGACCGAACGGAGGGGTGCCGCCTGCGGCATAGCCGGTCGCCTCGCGTACGGTCTCCAAAGAAGCACGATCGGCGTGATCGCCTCCAGCTGCCAGAGCCAGCGCCGCCGTGTCAAGGCGGAGATCCCCCGGGACGAGCGCCACGACAGGCTCTCCGTCGACCGTGAACACCAGCGACTTGACGATGGCCGCCACCTCACAACCTATGGCAGCGGCCGCGTCAGCGGCGGTCTTGGTTCCCTCGGGAAAAGCCGAGACGTCGATTTCGAGTCCGTGGTCACGAGCTGCTGCAATGACACGTTGGGTGGAAGCCGAGTACATGACCGGCGACCGTACCCTCGCTCCACACCATCATCGGAACCGAACCATGCATCTTCGAATTCTCCTCGCGTTGGCCCTGTTGGGAGCTGCCTGTACGCCGGCGACCGACTCGACAAACAACGACCCGGCGTCGAACCAGTCGACAACAGCACCAATGTCCGCACCGGCGGTAAGCCTCGTCTACGGATACGACCCCGGGACGACGCTCACCTACGACTTGGCCGTGTCCCAGGACATTGCCTTCGATGCCGACGGTGACGCCGAAGGATTCGGTGACGTCGAGTTCCCTATCAACGCCGACCTGACCACCCAGTCTGAGGGAACGGCGCAATACACGATCGAAGATGCACCCGGCAACGGCGCGGTGTCGCTCACCGTCGCCGCCACGATGCACAGCACGGAAGCGACGGGAACACTCAACGGTGACGAAGTCACCAGCATCGAACAGGGCGGCATCGCGGCAGATCTCGCACGCATCAATCCCGTCAACGCGCAAATGACGGTGAGCCGCTTGGGTCTGGTCATGAAGGACGAGGCCACAGATCCGAGGATCCTCGGCGCCTCACTGGCATCGCTTACGGGTTTGGCCGACTCACTGCTCGCACAGCCCGTCGGGCCCGTCTTCACCGACGAGCCGGTCACCGTCGGCGATTCGTGGGAGATCTCAGAGGAACGAGGCGGACCTTCCGGCCCGCTGGCGGTTCATTCGACTTCCACAATCAAAGAAATTGTCGACGGCCTCTACGTCATCCACACCACAACGGTCGCAGCCGCCTACGTCGTGGACTTTTCCGAGCAGTTCCGCCAGCTGTTCCTCGGATTCTCCGAACTCGAAGCTGGGGCTGAGATCCCACTCGAAATCCAGGAGCAACTTGACAGCATCGAGTTCTCGATAACCGTGGCAGAGTCAACCACCACGGAAGTGGTCGAATTCGACCCGGACACCGGCCTCGTCGTGTCGAGCACTCGCACCACCGAACTTCAGCTGTCGATGACTTTTCGATCTCCGACGAGCGGCGACCTGAACGGCTTCGACATCGAACTCGACCTCTCCCAGACCGCCCGATTCGCTTTGGCTTCATAAGCCGAGCTGGGTTTTCCACTATCCACGTAGTGGAAACTAGTGTTGGGTGGGTGAGCAACACCCCCCTTCTCCAGATTGAAAACCTGCACGCCTCCGCAAACGGCGAGCCCATCCTCAATGGCGTGACGCTTACCGTCGACCGCGGTGAGATCCACGCTCTTATGGGTCCGAACGGATCGGGAAAGTCAACCCTCGCCAACGTCTTGCTTGGCCATCCCGACTACCAGGTCACGCAGGGACGCATCCTTTATGAGGGCGAGGACATCACCGAAGCCGCACCGGATGACCGCGCCCGCCGGGGCATGTTCCTCGCTTTCCAGTACCCCGAGGAGATCCCGGGAGTCTCGGTGACACAGTTCCTTCGCCAGGCTCTCTCGAACAGGACCGGGGTGGATTTCACGGTTCTTGAACTGCGCCTCAAGGTGATGGAGGCCATGAAGGCGCTCGGCATGGAGTCAAGCTTCGCCGACCGCTACCTCAACGAGGGCTTCTCGGGCGGCGAGCGCAAGCGAAACGAGATCCTTCAGATGGCGGTGCTTGAGCCGGCGCTAGCGATCATGGACGAGACCGATTCCGGCCTAGACATCGACGCCCTGCGGGTGGTCGCCGAAGGTGTGAATCAGTTGGTTTCCGACGAGCGGGGCTTTCTCATCATCACCCACTATCAGCGACTTCTGGACTACGTAACCCCCCATCATGTTCACGTGTTCATGGAAGGCAGAGTTCTCGTCTCCGGCGGTCCCGAACTCGCCGAAACTCTGGAGGCAGAGGGCTACGACGCCTTCCGGCAAAGCGCCTGATGTTCGACCCGACGGCGATCCGTCGCGACTTCCCGATATTTCAGCGCGAGTCTGCCCGTCACTTCCTCGACTCGGCAGCGTCGAGCCAGAAGCCCCTTTCGGTGATCGAAGCAATGACCGACCTGGCGTCGAATCACTACGCCAACGTTCACCGCGGCGCCTACACGCTCTCAATCGAAGCGACGGAGGTTTTCGAGGAGGCCCGACGGCGGGTAGCGGCTTTCATCGGATCGTCTTCACCGGAACAGGTGGTCATTGCACGCGGTGCCACAACTGCGCTGAACATGGTGGCGTGGGGGTGGGGTGGCGAACATCTCTCGCCGGGCGACCGTGTGCTGCTCTCGAAGATGGAGCACCACGCCAACCTCGTTCCCTGGCAGATGGTGGCCCGCAAGACAGGAGCCGTCCTCGACTTTGTCGGGCTGACCGACGACTTCCGTCTCGATCTCGACGACTTCGAATCCAAGTTGGACTCCGACGTGAAAATCGTGTCGATGACCGGGATGTCAAACGTCCTTGGAACGATGCCGCCTTTGAGAACCATCATCGATGGAGCGCACAACGTGGGCGCGATCGCAGTGATCGATGCTGCCCAACTCGTTCCGCACCACCCCGTCGACGTCGAGGCCCTGGGCGCCGACTTCGTGGCAGTGTCCGCCCACAAGATGCTTGGCCCGACCGGGATCGGCTTCCTGTGGGGACGACCCACAGCTCTCGAGCAGATGGAGCCCAGCGAAGGCGGCGGGGAAATGATCTCTACCGTCGGATTGCACAGTTCCACCTGGGCCCCCATCCCCCACCGGTTCGAAGCGGGCACGCCCGCCATCATCGAAGCGGCAGGTCTTATCGCGGCGATCGACTACCTCGAGAAGCTCGGAATGGAGTCAGTCTCCGCACACGACCGAGACCTCACCGAGTACGCCCTGGCTCTTTTCGCCGAGATACCAGGTGCAACGGTGTACGGACCACCGGCGGGTGAGGACCGGGGTGGAGTCATCTCCTTCACCCTGGGTGATGCTCACCCCCACGACATGGCCACGATTCTCGATCAGCAGGGTGTTTCTGTGCGGGCTGGACACCATTGCGCCAAGCCGCTGATGAAAGAGCTCAACGTCCCCGCCACTGCCAGGGCAAGTTTCTACGTGTACAACACCCGAGACGATGTGGATGCTCTCGTGGCGGGATTGGAAACGGCCTCAAAGTTGTTTGGTATCTGAGAATGTCACTAGAAGAGCTGTACCGAGAGGTCATCCTCGACCACTACCGCAACCCGAGAAACAGGGCCAAGCTCGACTCGCCCGATGCCACCGGGGAGGGAGTGAACCCGCTGTGTGGTGACGAGGTATTCCTCGAACTCGCGTTTGACAACGGTTCGGTAGCCGACGTCTCGATCACCGGACAGGGTTGTTCGATCAGCCAATCGAGTGCATCGATGATGAGCCAAGCCATCAAAGGAAAGACATTGGCCGAGATCGAGGAACTGACAAGCCAGTTCCGCACGATGATGGATCTTGAAACAGCGGCCAAGGTCACTCTCGATCCTGACAAGCCAGGGTCGGTCCTCGGTGACCTCGAAGCGTTGCAAGGGGTACGCAAATATCCGGTGCGAATCAAGTGCGCCAACCTTGCCTGGACCACCCTGCAGGAGGCCTTGGAGCGGACCTAATGTCGCCTGCGGAGGTGATCATGTCTACTCGCATCGTTCAATCAAGCCCGTCCGACGGTGTAGTCCAACTGCTCATCGACAACGGAGACCGGAACTTCTCCGACGCGCCCCTCCATGTCGCGCTCGAAGGTGTTCTGACCGAGGTCCGTGAGGCCGGCACGCGAGTCGTCGTCCTTGGCTCGGCGGTCGACGGGTTCTTCATCTCCCACGGAAACATCGGCGACATCGTCAACAACCTGACCGGCCGCGGCCCTATGAGCGCCGACCCCCGGGCTTTCCTCAGAGTTCAGAAGGAACTCGACCTGGGGCCGATGGTATCGATAGCCGCGATTGAGGGCCAAGCGTGGGGAGGCGGCCATCTCCTGGCGCTGTCGTGTGACTTCCGGGTGGCATCCGAGTCCTCGACAATTGGCCAACCCGAAATCACCATCGGTCTACCCACTGCCGGTGAAGCGGCGCGAATCGCCCATATCGCCGGTGAGGCAGCGGCGAAGAGAATGCTTCTCGATGGTCGACCGATCTCGGCAGCGGAGGCCTACCGGCTGGGACTGATCGACCGTCTGACACCCGACGGTGAAGCGCTGCCGGTGGCACTCGAGTGGGCCCAGTGGCTCGCTCGGCATGAACCGGGCGACCTCGCGATGGACAAAGAGCTGATCGTCGGCGCCCGCGACCTTCCGCTGGGTGAAGCTCTCAAACGCGAGACCAGCATGTTCGTTGCCGCGTTCGGAGACGAGCGCACGGTTGAGCGGGCGATGGCCGTACAACACCGCTACGACGAAGGCGCCGACTCCTACGAAGCCTTCAGACTGACAGAGCGGACCTGACGCGTACCCAGGGTTCTATCCCGCGTATGCGCGGGATACAACGAACAGAATGGGGTTGGCTACTGGACGCCGCCTTCGGTCATGCCTTTCAAGTCGAGCGCGGTGTCGAGTTCGGCCTCGTCCATCAACCCCTCTTCCAACACGACGTCGCGCACACTGCGGCCTTCGGCGAAGGCTCGCTTGGCAACCCGCGAACCGGCGTCGTAACCAATATGGGGGTTGAGCGCCGTGACGACGATCACGTTCTTCTCGAGCAGATCCCTGGCCCGTTCGGCATCGGCTTCGATGCCGTCGACGCACTTGGTTGCCAGATTTTCAGCGGCCGCCGCCAGCAGTCCGATCGACTCCAGCAGGTTGCGGGCCATCATCGGCATCATCACGTTCAGTTCGAAGTTGCCGTTGGCTCCGCCCCACGTCACGGCCGTGTCGTTGCCGATCACCTGAGCGGCTACCTGCATGACCATCTCAGGGATGACCGGGTTGACCTTGGCGGGCATGATCGAAGAACCTGGCTGAAGAGCGGGCAGGCGGATCTCAGCGATACCGGTCACAGGACCACTGGAAAGCCAACGCAGGTCGTTGGCGATCTTGAAGAGAGATTGGGCGACGGTCTTCAGGGCACCCGAGCTATTGACGACACCGTCCTTCGAGGCTTGGGCTTCGAAATGGTTGTCGGCTTCCCGGAATTCATAACCAGTGCGCGATGCCATCTCAGCGATGACTTCTGCGGCCCAACCTGTCGGAGCGTTGATGCCGGTGCCGACGGCGGTGCCACCGAGGGCGAGCTCTTCCAGGTCGGGAAGGACCCGCTCGACACGGTTGATGCTTTTGCGAACCTGAGCGGCGTAGCCGGAGAACTCCTGGCCGAGCGTCACGGGCACAGCATCCATCAAATGGGTTCGCCCTGACTTCACGATGTCGTCAAAAGCAGAAGCCTTTGCTTCCAGCGAATTGGCGAGGGTGGTCAAGCCAGGAAGCAACTCGGTCCTGATGGAATGAACACCGGCGAGGTGCATGGCTGTCGGAAAAGTGTCGTTCGAAGACTGACCGAAGTTCACGTGGTCGTTGGGATGGACGAGCTTGGCCCCTCGGTCGCCGCCGAGGATCTCACTTGCCAGATTGGCGATGACCTCGTTGGCGTTGGTGTTGGTCGAAGTGCCCGAGCCGGTCTGGAAGATGTCGACCGGGAACTGATCGTCGTAGGTGCCGTCCATGACCTGGTCGGCGGCCTGGCGGATCGCATCGGCGAGGTCTGACGGTATGTCGCCGCGGGTGGCCGACACGGTGGCGGCTGAACCCTTGAGAAGACCGAAGGCCCAAATGATGCGGCGGTCCATCACGAGGCCGGAGATGGGGAAGTTGTCGACCGCCCGCTGGGTCGATGCGCCGTAGTAGGCGCTCTCGGGGACCTGGACCTCGCCCATCGAGTCCTTCTCGATCCTGTACTGCACGTTGTATCTCCCTGGTCGCCCGCCAACGCTAATCCGGTCCCAGCGAACGAATTTCAGTCGAGGAGATGGGAGTGGGTGGCGAAGTTCTCGTCTAAGCGGGCACGCAGATCCGATGAGACTTCATCGATGCCTTTGGCGGCGGCGAGCATCAGGCCGACCAGACCGTCGAAGTCCTCGAGTGAAATGACCTCTGGCGCCAACACAGCCTTGGCAGTCCCTGCCTTCACCCCATCGATGTCTGCCATGTTGTGATAGTTGCCCAACGCAAGGCACAGTCCGGTGGCTGACAGCCCGTAGGCGCCAAACGCGGTCGCTTCACACGACCCGCCGTCCATCAGCTTGCGCTGGTGAACCAACTTGGCGTCCTTGGCAACGGCTGCCACCTGGTTCGTCAACTCCGAATCGAATACCGAGGAGTGGTCTCCGACACGGACGATGGGACCGCCGCCGATAGGTGAGTCGGCGAAGCTGCGGGACATCTCTATGGAAAGCAGTCGAGCGTCGTCAGGACAGGTCCCGTCGCGGGCGGCGGCAATCGCCCCCAGCAGCCCCTCTTCCTCTGCCCTGGTCAGGAGGACACCGAAGTGGCGGAGTTCGGGCTTCTTGCGAGCCTGGTCGAGAGCCGTCAATGCGGCGGCCACACCGGCGAGGTCGTCACACGCCGGAGCGTGCAACAGCCCTCGCTTGACACCCAACTTGGGGGGTGCGAAGCGCCACCGCCCGATAGCACCCAGACCGAGGATCGAAGTAGGCGACTGAAGCTGAACCACGGCCTGTTTCGAAGACGCGTCATATGAGACGACCTTGCCCGGATGGCGACCGTCTCGGGCGTCAAAAAACTCGACTGCAGCATCCTCGAAGTACTCGGCCATAACGCCGCCACGGAAGCGGGCAGTCACGTCCCGGCCCCTGACCGACTCGACGACGAAACCCGGATGATCCATATGCGCGGCGGCAATGACGGGGGCAGTCTTCGACTTTCTCCCCTTCACGGTGATCAGGAGGTTGCCGGCAGCATCTGCGTTGACCTTGAGGTCCTCTCGCCGCTCGACCCACGAGTTGGCCCACTCCACGACCCGATCTTCCCGACCGGAAGTCGTCGGAAGGTGGGTCAAGTCGAGTAGCCATCGATGCCGTGCGGTCGCCATCAGGACAAATCTAGAGCGCGAATACGCGGGTTACGCATTTGGAATCGTCTCGACGGGAGCAAACACGAGGTCCGGCACCGTCGGATCAGTCGAAAGGTGTTTCGGTGAAGAAGTCCGCAGGCCGCTTTTGGGGGGTGGCGGACTCGATTTCGATACCGAGACGGGCCCGTATCGCGTCATACCCGCCGTCTTCCAGTTCGTCTGCCAGTTCCGGTCCGCCCGACTCGACGATCCGGCCCTTGATCATCACGTGTATCCGATCCGGAGACAGGTACTTGAGGATGCGCGAGTAGTGGGTGATCATCAGCACACCCACCTTGGGGCTGCGCATCGCCTCAACTGCTTCTGCGACCTGCTTGACAGCATCGATGTCGAGACCAGAGTCGATTTCATCCAGCAGCACGATCCGTGGTTCGAGCATCGCCATCTGGAAGATCTCGGAGCGCTTCTTCTCTCCACCGGACAGGTCGTTGTTCACTGATCGGTCGAGGAAGCGGGTCATGTCGAACTCCTCGGCCTTCGACGCCAACCGAGCTTCGAAGTCTTCGTTGTCCACGCCTCGTTCGAATGCCGCCTCGCGGACCAGTTGAATCAGGGGAATCCCGGGAATCTCCACCGGGTACTGGAACCCGTGCATCAGTCCCAGGCGAGAACGTTCATCGATCGCCTTGTCGAGGATTTCGACACCGTCGACGCTCGCCGAACCGCTGACGGTGTAGGCGGAGTGTCCCGTCAGAACGTGACAGAGAGTCGACTTGCCCGAACCGTTGGGGCCCATGATGGCGTGGATCTCCCCGAACGGGACCTCAATCTCGAAACCCTCCAGAATCGAGGTAGACCCGACCGATGCCGTGAGATCTTTGACTGCGAGACCGCTCACTTGCCCACCTCGATTTCGATTGCTCCGCTTTCGGTCCTCAGCCGGTAGGTCGGCACCGGACGGGTGGCAGGTAGTGCCTTGGCCGCCCCGGTTGCCAGGTCGAAAATCGCACCGTGGCGAGGACATTCGACTTCGCCGTCGAAGACCTCACCTTCGGACAAGGACGCTTCGGCATGCGAGCACCGGTCACCTATGGCATAGAACTGGTCACCATCACGGAAGACAGCGATCCTCTCGCCCGCGACGTCGACACGCACGCCGTAGCCGTCTTCTACCTCGTCGGTACGTAGGACCTCGAGCCACATCAGACGCGGCCCTCCTTCTGGGCGGCGACGAAACGACCGAACACCTCGTCGGCGACCGGCCCTTCGAGGCCGGGAACGGGAAGACGGTCGATGATCTCCTGGAAGAAGCCCCGGATGAGCATCTGCTCGGCGCGATCTCGCGGGATCCCACGGGACATCAGGTAATAGCGGTGTTCTTCTTCGAGCGGACCGACAGATGACCCATGCCCGCAGATGACATCGTCACATTCGATTTCGAGGTTGGGCACTGAGTGCGCCTTGGCGTCCTCGGACAGAACCAGGTTGCGGTTCGTCTCGAAGGCAGAGGTCCGGGTGGCGTCCTTGTCGATCTTGAGCAAGCCGACGAAAACTGACTGGGCCTGATCTTCGACCGCACCTTTGAGCAGGACGTTGGATGAGGTGCGCTTGCCCCGATGGTGAAGGAGCATGCGGTAGTCGAGGGTCTGGTCTTGCTCACCGAAGTAGACGCCGACGACCTCGCTGGAGCAACCATCACCGATGTGATCCACGACCAGGTCGAGTCTGCCGAGGTGGCCGCCGAGTCCGACCTCGCCGAGCTGGACCGTGGAGTCACGGTCGAGGATCACGCGCTGATGGACGACAGCGGTAGCCGCCAGGTCGAAAGTCTGGACGCCCACGAATCGGATTCGAGCACCGTCTGCGGCGTGCAGGCCGATTTGGGGTGAGATGACGGCTTTCACACCTGGCGCAGACCGATAAATCACGACGATCGAAGAACCCGAGTTTGCGCCGGCCTCGACTGAAACGATTGGGAAGGATGCGCCCTCCTGGGTGGACTGCAAGTCGATCACGACTGGTTCGGTGATCTCCACTCCGGCCGCGATACGGATCCGTACGCCGTCCGTACCGAAGGCGGCCCGTCCGGCCGCGAACTTGTCGCGGTCGGCTTCGAAGAGGTTGAAGATCCGGTCGTGGGACTCATCGTCCAAGTCGCCCAGGCGCTCGATAGTGACCGAGTCACTGGCACTGACTTCTATGACTGCCCCGTCAACAATGGCAACGGTGCCGGATCGTTCGGTGAGGGCGGAGAGAAAGGCGCCTGCTGGCAGCGGAGTGCCGTGATCGTGGGCCAGAGCCATGTCAGCCAGATCGGCGTTGAGTTCGAGGTACTTCCATGCCTCATCCTTGGGATGGGGCATGGGGGTGGCTTCGAAGACTTCGTAGGCGGCTATCAGACGTTCGGCACGGGACACAGAAAGCCCCGACGCGAGCGCTTGATTGGCAGCGCGATCAAGTGTGAAGGACGACACGGGACCCGAATCGTATTCGCACTATCCCCGTAGTGGAAATTCACCCCTCCCCCACCAAACCACCTGGCAACCCAGGGGTTAGATGGGACGCCGGCGTCCCATCTAACCTGCGGTTCAGCGCTCCGCACTATCGTTCCAGCACCACTTAACGCAAGGCGGATCATGGAGACAGCACAGGGGGGCGCGCTCGCCGGCATCGGGAACACCCCGCTAGTTGAACTTGTCCGGGTAGTCCCCCCAGGGTCGGCTCGCGTCATGGCCAAACTGGAGTGGGCCAATCCGACCGGGAGCATGAAAGACCGAATGGCCCGCGCAGCGATCGAGAGCGCGGCCAGTGACGGCCGGCTACGTCCCGACGACACCGTCGTCGAGTACACCGCGGGCACCACGGGCATCTCGCTGGCCTTCGTGTGCGCAGCGCTCGGATATGGCCTCCACATCGTCTTTTCCGACGCCTTCAGCGTCGAGAAACGCCGCACGATGCGGGCCTTCGGCGCGGTGATCGAGGACGTCCCCAGCGACGCTGGCCGAATCACCGAGTCCCTCATCAAAGCCATGATCGGCCGAGCCGGAGAGGTGGCGTCCCAACCCGGTCATTGGTGGTGCGACCAGCTCAACAACCACGACGCGATCCTCGGTTACATCCCGCTCGGGGAGGAAATCTGGACCCAAACCGGGGGGCGGATCGACGCCTTCGTCCACGCCGTCGGTACCGCCCACTCGATCCACGGCGCGGCTCGCGCCATGCGCGCCCATGGTGCTGATCTACATGTGACGGCCGTCGAACCGGCAGAGTCCGCCGTGCTGTCCGGCGGCCCGACCGGCTCGCACAAGATCGAGGGAATCGGGATCGGGTTCATTCCGCCGCTTTGGGAACCGGACGAAGTCGACGAGATCCAGACGGTCACCACCGACGAAGCCATCGCCATGGCCCGACGCCTCGCACGGGAAGAGGGGCTCTTCGCCGGGGCGTCCTCGGGCGCCAACGTCGTAGCCTCCCTGCGCGTAGCCGAACGCCTCGGCTCCGACGCCACGGTGGTCACCATCCTGTGTGACTCCGGGCTGCGCTACCTGTCCACCGACCTGTACCGCGAGGCCTAATCCGGACACGACCCAGACGACCCGGACCACCATGCAACCCAGAGTTGGTTCAGTCGTGGCGCGTGGGTTTGGCCTCTGATGCGGCGCCGACAGTCACCAGATCACGTCCGGCCAGGCCAAGGAGGGCAGTTCGTACGGTGCGAGTCACCGAAACCCTCACCGTCACGCCGTCAGCGTCGAACTCGATGACCGGGTGAACGTCGCTCCGATCCTCGAAGACCGCCAACGCCCGGCGACGTGCTTCCTCCCGGTCCAACGCCAGGTGCTGCGAGATACGCCACTGCGACTCATCGACCGCCGAAGCCGCCGCTGTCGCGGATGCGTCAGCCAACGAAACCAACTCCCGGCGATCTCCGATCAACTGCCAAAGGTCGACGCTCAAGACCCCGAGCGTCATGAGAGCGAACGACAGGCCTAGAACCCAGAAGGTGATCGAGCCTCGTTCGGTCATCAGCGGCTCCGATAAGGGTCGACCGGCTCGCGATGTGTGTAGGTCACCGAAGTCGGACCACCCGGCAGCAGGTGGGGTTCTACTGCGACCTCGACTGACACTTCCACCGTCGGCCCAACCATCGAGCACCAGCCCGCCACGTCGACCACCTCCCGAAGCTGATCTCCGCACACCGCCACCCGAACCTCTTCAGAGCCGACACCCGAGGCCTCCGATTGCCACAGCATGCGCTCGAGCCCAGGACCGACCTGCCCGTCGGACATGACGATCGAACGCGCAACTTCGACGGCGAAGGACCGCGCCAGAGTTCGCCGTTCCAAAAGCGGTGCGAACGACAGGATGAGAATGGCCACCGGAATGAGCAGTACGAGCACGCTGAGGGCGAGCTCGACAGCCACGACTCCCCGTTCCCTCACGAATCCTCCATCAACGCCGAGGCAGTCGCTTGGACCGAGAAGTCGGGAAGAAACGGCACCAGGGCAGGCAGCACACCACTCACGGTGGCGACCACTACCCCATCGTCGAGCTGACAATCGACGGCCAGATCGGCCCCGAAGGGGCCACCGATCAGGTCATCGAGCACCGCTTGGGCTGCATCCGCACAATTGTGATGAATCGAACCCCGACGCACCGCTTCGTCCACCGCCGCTCGTGCGACACCCCTCCCGTACTGAACGAGGATCAGATTCCCGAGAGCGAGAAAGACGACGAGGGCGAACGACGCAGCGAGCACCGTGGATAACGAGGTCATGCCCCGTTCATCACGCCAGGTCCTCATTCATGATCCTGTCGGTGAGCGTGGCGATGATGTCGAGCCCTGCTTCGCGCAACGCGTACCAGATGGCCACCAATGCGACGATCGCCAGAGCGGCGTTGCCGAGCAGCTCGGCAGTGTTCAGACCGCGCTCATCGCGGTGCATTCGTGTCGCCATCCTGGCGACTTCTAAGAGCATCTTCATGATTGCTCCTTTCTGTTGTTGACCTTCATGAGAACCCGAGCACCAGCGACGGGAGCGGAGCCCCCACGAACAGGAGCATCACCGGAGCGAGGATCGAGATCGTTGGAACGAGCATCGCCGCTCGGCGCTTGGTCGCAGCTCTTCGGATTGCTTCCCTCCTCGACTCGCGCGCGTCCTCGGCAAGAGCGAGCAGAGCCTCCGCGAGATCAGTGCCCCTCTCCTCCGCCAAGGCAAGGAACCCATAGGTTCTCGCACACGAAGGCTCGGGTGTCTCGTCAGCGATCTTGCGGAATGCCACTGCGGCAGGAACTCCAGCCCGATGTATCCGCAACGCCTCCCGCAGCTCCTCAACGACCTCGCCATGGCCGCGCGAAACGAGTTGGGAAATGGCCTGCACCACTCCCCCGCCTGCCCTCACCCGCATGGCAAGGAGTTGGTTAACCGTGTAGATCTCGATCGACATGCGCTGGCAGCGTTGCTCGATCGCCTTGTCCAACAGGCCGCGCTGACGGGTGACACCTATCACCAACCCCAGCGAAGCGACAGCTGCGACCGCTCCCACGGACATACCAACCATGAATGCCACCCCACCCGCCCCGCCACATGCAGCGACAACGTTGCCTAGTTGGCGGAGTCGATAAGCCGCGGCAGGGTCCTGAGACTCCTGAAACATGTCGGCCTGGCGCAAACGACGCAGGAGCGCTTCGCGCGACAGGCCGTCGACGGTATCGCCGACACGCTCCGCCACCGACGAGACCACCAAGCCCAGGAGCGTTCGCGGATCGGCCCTGCGACCGACCTTGGCACGCCACATCTCGAAGGCCCGATTCCGGAGCAGGTAGGGGGCGACTCTTTTTTCGAGCCGAACGGGCGGCTCCAGCAACATCCACATGGCCGACCCAACAAACACGGCACTCGCAAGCCCAGCGAACCAACCCGTCATCGGATCTTCCCCAGGACACGCGGCTCGACTGGCTGGTTACCAAGCCGCCTGATCAGCATCATTCCGAGAGTGCTAGCAAGGCCACCGATCACGATCACGACCACTCCTGACGCCGAGCGATAGAAGTCCCGAAATGGTCCTTCCTGCAACGTGATCGCGATCAGAACGAACCACGGGAGCGCAAAGACGGCCCGGGCGTTGATCCGTTGTTCGAGCGACTCGGTCTGCACCTGTTCGAGCACCCATATGTCACGGGTCGTCGCGGACGCGAGGTCCCGCAGAATGTCCGGAACGATCGAACCACCGCGTTCGTACGCGACGAGCAGGATCTCGATGACCCGGTCCGAGGTGGCGTCTGCCAAGTCATCCCGCATCCCTTCGAGCGCAGGGACAACGCCCGCAGCGCGGGCAGCCACTGAGAAGCGGGTGAACACGGGTCGGAGAGCAGGCGGACCATGGTCCGCGAGTTGTTCAAGCGAGTGCTGGAGGCTCATCCCCGCCCCGATGGAGGCGACGATGTCCCGCACCGCGTCCGGCCATGCCCGCTGTATCGCTTCCTGTCGGTGCGCGGCTCTGCGGGCCAACCACCAGCGGGGACCGAGGCCAGCAACAACTGCCGGCCCAATGGCCACCACTCCTACCCCGCTCAGCCCGTAGACCCCGACGAAGGCAGCCACCCCACATCCGAACGCGAGCAGATACATCCGACTCACCGGAATCGTCAACCCTGACTGACGCAAGGCAACCGCAGTCCGGCTCTCGACGACTTTGCGTCGGCGCGAACGCCCGACAGAGGCCGGCATCACCCCGGTCACAAAAGCTACGAGAAGCGACACAGTGACGCTCGCCATCAGCGCTGTCAGGACTCTCACTGACTGACCCCTTGCCCGAACACCCGCTGCAACGCTTCCCGGCCGGCATGAGATTCAATCGACCGGATCAAGGACGGTGTAGGTCGGGCTCCTGTCCAACGCAGCGGCCCGCCTAAATCGTCACGCACAAAGATCGGTTCGGTTGTGAAGTCGTCGTGCAAGGAAGGCACGACAGCGAGGATCTCCATCACCTTGCGTCGAAGCGGCCTATCCCCCTCCCGAACCCCGTCGCGGTCGAGATGAACGACGAGGTCGATCGAGGATCCGAAAACCTTTCGCACGACCCGCTCGGACACATTCTCGCCGGCCATTAGCGCAGCATTGACGAGAGCATCCAACGCTTCCTTGGCACTATTGGCGTGCACGGTGCAGGCGAATCCGGTCCCGGCATTGACGGCCCTGGTCAATTCGAAAGCCTCCGCGCCTCTGACTTCTCCTACGACGATCCGGTCGGGCCGCATAGCCAGGATCACCTTCACCAACTGCCGCAACGGAATCTCACCCGAGCCATCGAGGCCGGGCGGACGGGCCTCGTAGTACGAGCCGTGAACCAGCGGAACATGCAGCTCGCGGACCTCTTCACAACATCGGATGCACTGTTCGACCGGGGCCGCATTCAGCAGAGCGGCGAGCATCGACGTCTTCCCCGCGCCTGGTTGACCGGAGATGACAACGCTGCTGGTCGTCGAGGCGACGAGGCGCAAGAACTCAGCCGCCGGGGCCGTCAAGGAGCCGAGGGAGACCAGCGAGTCCAAGGTCTCTTTGCGAAGTGCGTAACGACGGATGGTGGCCGAAAGAACATCCGCCACGGGAGGAATCACCGCCGTCAGGCGAGCCGTCCCGCCCAACACACGACCCTGGACGATCGGACTCGCCGCATCGAGGCGACGGTCGGTTGTACTCAATAGACGCTCGACGACCTGTCGGGTCTCGCCTTCGGTAGTCGGTTCGGAGAGCCTTCTCAGCCGACCGCTGCCATCGATGAATGAGACGGTTGCCCCTTCGATGAAGATTTCTTCGATGTCGTCTCGAGCCAAAAGAGCAGTCAGGGCACCAAAGTCGGCGACCGACTTGACGATGCGGTCCACCATGGCTTCGGGGTCGTGAAGTGCCCGGGCTTCGCCGAGCTGCGCCTTCCGCTGATACTCGGCGACCGCGTCGGACGCCGCCCCAACCACCTTCTCCCTCTCGCGGTCGGCGTCGATGCGGAGTTCGTCGACCAACTCGAGGGCGCGCTTTCGAATCTCTGAATAGGCGGGTTGAGCGGTCATACCGCACCGCCAAGCGCAGTAGCCAGGGACGACATCGACTTGCGGAAGGACCCGGCGCGTACGGACCGTCCGTTCCAAGCCGCAGCCGCTACTCCCGGATCCTCCGGAGCGATGGTCAAGGATCGAGGCTGTAGTTCTCCAAGAACCGACCGAGTCAACTCAGTCCGTTCAAATCCCCCTTTAGGCGCCCGGTTGAGGACCACATGCGCATCCGTCAGGTCGATCTGACGAAGGGCGTCAACACATCGCGTGACCCCAACTGGGGTAGCAACCGTCACGAAGACCGTCACATCGACCGGGATGCCGACAGAGCCCGCCCCTTGGTCGAGGAAGGTCCACGGACTCTGGCGACGGAGCCCGTCTATCACGCGTCTGGTCGCGCCGCGTGCGCCGGTCGCAGGCTCCACGGCTCCGACCAGGACAGCTGTCTTCGCCTCGATTGTCTGCAGGGCGGCGCTCACGTCACCACCGGCGTGGTCGATGATCTCGACTGCGGTCGCCAGGTTGGGGTGAAGGTCGAGTCCGAGCCTCTGAGCGATCGACGTTGGCATCGCCATCTCGACGAGCGTCGAGGACTCGAAGAACGTTGCGAGAGCCAGCGCTACCTCGGAGGTTCCGACGCCGCCAGAGACTCCCCTGACGCCAATCACCTTTCCGAACGAATCCGAAACGGTGACAGGCTCCCGGATCACGGGTGAGTCGACCGGCCGAGCAACGGAGCGGACGCAAGCGATGAAAGACTGCGCCCCCTCGGCACAAGAGATCACCTCATCGACTCCGAGACCACGCAAGTGGTCGCGGCCAGAAATCTCGTCGGCGTCGTAAACGCCTATCACGGCTCTCCCCCGCGACTTCTCGCGTTCGACAAGCCCGCGGGTCAAGAAAGAGCAGATGTCATCGATGAGCAGAACATCGTGGTCTTCGTCGTCGAGGTCGTGAGCGCTCAGCGCGGTCAGCCGAACGCGGGCGCCACCGTGATCGGCGAGCGAATCCCGCAGCCTGTCCGGCCAGTCACGGGCCGAAACCGCAATGGCCAGCGCTGGCTCAACCAGCATCTGAGTAACCAACCACCAGAGCGGCAGATCCTGACGACCTGATGACGTGTATCGGAGAGGAGTCCATCGCCGCCGACAACTCCAGTGCCGAATCGGCGTCCACCGAGACGACCAGGTGATAGCGGTTTGATGACGCGAACGAGCCGGATCGTTGCTCGGGCAGGGCCACGATTTCGAGACCGGTCACGACATAGCGGGCCTGTCCGGACTCGACCGCGATCACGTCGATGAAGTCACCGACAACGAGCTTTCCACCAGCGGCCCGCTCCGGATCAACCGCCAAACTCATCACACGATGTCCGCTCATCCCACCCGACTCAGCGAGTGCGGCTCGCGGAAGAAGGGCACCAGCATCTATACGGCGATTGACTACCTGGCCGTCGAAAGATCCACTGTCCAAGACGAGAGATCCGAGAATGCCAGGGTCGGTCGTCATCGGAACGAAGTCGACATGGATTTCAGAGTTGAAGACCGTTCCAGGCAGGAGATCTACCGCCGCGACTGCCACGTTTGGCGGGAGTTCGGCCGGTCTGAGGATCGCCAGGTTGGCGACGAAGGCGAGAGCACCCGCCGAGAAAATCAATATATGGGCCGATGACAGGCGCGTCCACCAGCGACGCACAGGCACCGCGATAGGCTCGTTCCCGGCACCGACCCGTGGCAGCGAAACCACGGTTCGGACGCCTCCTTACCCCTTCGCATGTACTGACCGACAGGAAGCCTATCGACGGGTTCGGCAATGAAAAGAGACGAATAGGCCCATGTTTCGCGACCAGCTTCCACAACATCTGACCGACATCGCTGCCGAGCTTCGCTCGTCGACAGGAGCCGAAATCCTCGACGAACTAGAAATCACCGAGTCCGAAACCGAACTGGGACGACTCCGCAAGAGGAGCATCCAGCAGGTCTGGGAAGAGGCGATGCACCGGGGAGATCTCATCACCGCGGTGACGATTCTGGGGGCGGTGAGCGGATCTGTGGACTACGTGGGCACCGACTACGCGACAGTCGTAGGCGGCGACTCCGTCTGGGACTTGAGAACCAATCGTGCGGTCATTTCGCGGGTCCGACGCTCGTCGGCGGGCGGCCACACCGCCTCTGGAGGATCGAGGACGTTCAAGGCGCGTCTAGCGGAATACGCGGCCACCGGAGAGTTGGTCACATTGGTCATCCCGTCGATGGAGGCACACGGCCGGATTGCGGTAGTGGCGGTCGACCACGTATCCATCGCCGAGACAACTATCACCATCCCCATCGGTCTGATCGAAGTCATACGCCGCAACGCTGAGCCGGCTTACTCCCGGTCGACTTTGTCCTCGTCCCAGTAGTCGAGTCGGTCAAAGGGCATCACTACCGCCGTCAGCACATTCATGAGATGAGCGGTGATCCGCTTGAGGTGCCGGCTCAGCAGAGCGCGCGGAACCCCTTCGGTGGAAGGTGCATTCGAGCGCATCAGGTCTTCGATATCTGCGTCGAACTCATCCAGCCATTCGTCACAGCGATTGAGAGTCGCCGTCGCCCTGTCCACATCGCGGCTCGTGTAGATCTCGGCAATTTCAGAGATGAGGCCGATCGTCCGGTCGAAAACCGGCTGAAGATCAGAGAGGCTGGGACTGTCGGACGTTTCTTCCATCACCAGCGCGATATCCCAGATGTTCTTGGCGTAATCGCCGATGCGTTCGATGTCCTTAATGATGGACATGTAGACCAGCACGAGCGGGAGGTTCGCTCCGGACTGGGCGCTCACATGCACTAGGAGTTCGCGCCTGATGGAACGCTCGGTTCGATTCACCTCCCGGTCGGTGGATCGAACTTGCGTTCCGATCTCCTGCGCCGAAACGTCTCGGTCGAAGGCGGACACCGCCAACTCCAACACCTTCTTACAGGTCTGGAGCATCTCCTGGATCCGGCCCTCGATGCCCTCTAGCGGGGAAGCCGGCTGACTCTTGAACAATTCGAAGACCATGGAACACCTCTCAGAACACGAAGATACCGATCAATGGGAGTACAACGAAGACTGCCAACACATACCCAAAGACGATCTGTTTGTGCGCCTGAGCGACTTCGGACAGGCGACGGGCCAAGTTGAGAGGGATCTGTCTGATAACCGGGAATGGATAGAGCAGCAGAATTCCTGTCAGATTGAACAGAGTGTGGGTGATGGCGATCGTAAGCGCCTCGGGCCGATCTGCGGCCACCGAAGCCAGGAGAGCTGTGATGGTTGTGCCCACGTTGGCTCCGAGGGTTACGGGGTAGGCGTTCTCCAGACTGAGAATTCCGGCGGCGACCAACGGGATAAGAACCGAGGTTGTGATGCTCGAGCTCTGCACTGAAATCGTGATGAGCATCCCAACAACCATCGCCCCGATCCCAGCCCCTTTGGAAAGCATGGCGTTGAGCGAGGCCTCGATCCTTCCAGCCATCAGTTTTCGCATGTTGCGGGTGATCGATGCGAGGGCCAGAAAGATGAATCCGAGACCTACCGCCAGCAGCAAAAATCCTTGGACGGCGGGCGACGAACTGAGCGATTCGACCGCACCAGTGATGAGATCGATCGGGACTTTGATGGCGCTCTTGATGGGACTCGAAGTAGGCGCCGACACGGTCCCCAGATCCCTGCCAGATAGCACCTCGGTCAGGTACTCGGCCGAACGAGAAAGGAAACCGGTCATGAGTTCGAGCGGAAGAAGCAGCGCTACCGCGATCAAGTTGAAGAAGTCATGGATGGTCGCCGCTGCAAACGCCCGTCGGAACTCCTGGCCCTGACGGATGTGTCCGAGAGAAGCGAGGGTGTTGGTGACCGTCGTGCCGATATTGGCCCCCATGATCATCGGAACCGCGGCGCCCATCGTCAGGGCACCCGACCCGACCAGTCCGACAATCGTCGCCGTGGACACGCTGGAGGACTGAACGAGGACCGTTGCAAGGATTCCCGCGCTCAGCGCAGCGAGAGGCGACGAGACCAAGTCGAAGAGGCGTTCGGCTGTGTCCGCTCCGAACGCGCTTATCCCCGATTCGAGTGCCTTGACTCCGACGAGGAAGAGGAAAAGAAACGCCAGAACAGCGACGGCCCGCATCCAGGCCGTGGTTTGACTCCGCTTGGCGGGACTGGTCGCTGCCTCCACGTGAGGCGCGAATGTAGCCTCAAGTGAACGGGAGGTGAACGCCCGCAGGGATGACGGGGTGCGAGACGCCCTTGACGTCCGACGCCGTTACCGTCCTCTCTCATGGACTCGCCGATCTCTGAGCACTTCGACCCCACCCGATGGGATCCGGTCCCCGGGTTCGACTTCACCGACATCACCTACCACCGGGCCAAGCACCTGGGCGCTGTTCGGGTTGCGTTCAACCGGCCGGAAGTCCGCAACGCCTTCCGTCCCCACACCGTCGACGAGCTCCACGCCGCCCTCGAACACGCACGCACAACTTCCGATGTGGGTTGTGTCCTCCTCACCGGAAACGGTCCCTCCCCCAAAGACGGAGGATGGGCGTTCTGTTCAGGAGGCGACCAGCGGATCCGCGGAGCCGACGGCTACAAGTACGCGGAGGGGACTGAGGCGGCCGCGATCGAGCCGGGCAGCCTCGGCCGACTCCACATCCTCGAAGTGCAGCGACTGATCCGGTTCATGCCGAAGGTCGTGATCGCGGTGGTTCCCGGCTGGGCGGTCGGCGGGGGGCACTCACTGCACGTCGTCTGCGATCTGACGATCGCCTGTCGAGACCACGCCATCTTCAAACAGACCGATGCCGATGTGGCCAGCTTCGACGCCGGTTACGGGTCGGCGTATCTGGCTCGGATGGTCGGCCAGAAGAAGGCCAGGGAGATCTTCTTCATCGGAGCCGACCACTCCGCCGAAGATGCCGAGAGGATGGGAATGGTGAACGCGGCAGTCGACCACGATCTACTGGAAGAAGTGGCGCTCGAATGGGCACAGGCGGTGATGGACAAGTCACCGACCGCGCAACGAATGCTCAAGTACGCCTTCAACCTCGTTGACGACGGGCTGGTCGGCCAGCAACTTTTCGCGGGTGAGGCGACCCGGCTGGGATACGCCACAGAGGAGGCCGCCGAAGGCAGGGATGCCTTCCTTGAGAAGCGCCGACCAGACTTCTCGAAGTTTCCATGGCACTACTAACCGACTGGATCGAGGCCGCCCGCCCCAAGACGCTTCCCGCGGCAATCGCCCCGGTGCTGGTGGGTTCGGGGCTGGCCGCCTATGACGGCGTCTATCGCAACGATGCCTTCTTCCTGGCTCTGTTGGGAGCACTGGCGATTCAGGTCGCGGCCAACTTCGCCAACGATGTCTCCGACGCTGGGCGGGGCGCAGACTCGACAGATCGGGTAGGCCCTGTCCGGATGGTGGCCGCCGGTCGGATCAGCTCCCGATCGATGTGGGCCGGAGCAGGGATCTCGGTGCTAGTCGCGGCGCTGGCAGGCATCGGGCTGACTCTCATCGCTGGCTGGCCGATCGTCGTGATCGGGTTGGTCTCGATCCTGGCGATGCTCACCTACGTCGGGGGCCCGATCCCCTACGGATATCGGGGCCTGGGTGAGGTGTTCGTCTTCGTGTTCTTCGGCCTCGTCGCCACTGTTGGGACCCGCTTCGCTCACGGCGGCTCGACGCCAGGAATCGACGCCTGGATCCTCGGCGCGGTGATGGGAGCGTTGGCGGCAGCGATTCTCGTGGCCAACAATCTGCGGGACATCAACACTGACGCTCAAAGCGGCAAACGAACACTTGCTGTGGTTCTCGGACGAGATGGGACCCGCAAGCTCTACGCGTGGCTGATGTACGGGTCGTTCGTCGTGATCGGTGGCGCAGCGTTGGTCCGTGCGACGCCACTTCTGACGGGTCTGGCTGCCCTCTGGGTTCCGTTCGCCGTCCGACCTGTTTCGATCGTCGCCACCACCGATGACCCCGCCCGACTCATCCGGGTTCTCGGATCGACGGCGCGCCTCCAGTTGATTGTAGGTGCAACCATCGGCATGGCCGCTGCCTTCAGCTGAGGGAAGCCACCTGGTCGAACACCGCGCGAACCACGACTTCGGGGCGCTCCATCGGAAGAAAGTGACCTGTTCCCTCGACCGACAAGGCAGACGCATGCTGGAACCGTCCGGCGAGCGCTTCACCATGGCCGGGCTGATAGGTGTCGGTGTCGGCTCCATAGAGGATCGTGGTTGGAACGTTTACCTCAGACAGCCTTTCCCAGGCTGCGTGAATTCCGGCAGCGGTGAAGACCTCGGCTTCGGAACTCGCACGACAGGCGAGCCGCATGGCTTGTCCCTGATCAACGAAACCGCCGGATACGTAACCGTCGAGCGCTGCGGGATGCCACGTAGAGAAGGGATGCTTTTCGCCGTATGCCGCCCGGACCGCGTCACGGGACTCGAAGGTGTCTCTCCGCTTCAGCGCCAAACCGACCAGAGGATGATTCGGGTCGCGAACATAGGGAGGGCCGTAGATGATCGGCTCGACCAGAACGAAGGCGGCGAAGGTTCCCGGATTCAACAACTCGGCCATGACAACCGCCGCGCCCCCCATCGAGTGACCTATCCCCACGAGCGCCGGTGGATCCTGATTGGCGGCTGATATCCGACCGGCGACGGCGAGTACGTCCTGGGCCATCTCCCACCACGAGCGACGATCGCGGTCCGAGTGCGAAGACCCGTGCCCGCGGAAGTCGAAGATCGACGAGGCAAAGACACCGAGCCCTGACCTCACAGGCCTCCAGCAGGCACCACAGAACCCGGTGGCGTGGGCGAATAGCAGCTCAACGTGCGTTCTAGTCGTCGTTTCGGTGTGTTTTTGAAGCGCTGCCCCGCTAAGAAACGGGGGGAGGCGCCAAGTGGCGAGGGGGAGGCCGTCGGAGGTGATGACCTGGGCGAATGTCCCGTCGGGTCCCTCAGCGGGCGTGGTGGTCAATGCCCTCGAACAACCTTATGAAGGTCCTCAACTCCGACAGGTTGCTCGAAGAGAGATCGTCGAAGTAGAAGACTCTCCCCCACGCCGCTGCCGCTCCCTGGTACGACACACCTTCATGCTCGATGCCCGAGTAGGGGGTGAGCACCAACCGTCCGCCGGTGTCGTCGACGAATTCGGTGAGACTCCCGCTGAAGTCTGGGCAGCCATCCGGACAGTCATAAGCGATCACGATGCCGCCGTCCTCAAGGTTATGGACAAACAACTCGGGCGGGATCGCCTCTTCGTGGACTCCCCAGTTGGCGAGAAGACCGAGGTGGGGACCAGACGATGGGGGCGATGAGTTGTAGGGCTCGTGCGGTTGCTCCGCAGTGGCCAAGTGGAAGTTGCCCTGTGAGGGGAATTCAACCCCGGGTGGGGGCGAGTCGAAGATCAGGAGGGCGGCGATGCCCCCGACGACAACCACCCCGGTAATGACGCCGCCCCACGGGAACGGGCGCTTCTTCGTCGTTGGCTGCTGTTGAGCGGATGCAGACTTGTTGGAGGTTCTTGCCATGTTCCTGGGAGGGATAGAGGAATTCGAGACCGACGTGAGGCTAACCGGCGTCGGAGGTTGCTCAAACGGGAGGTTCGCCGTCCGGCCATTCCTCCGGCGGGTACTGCTCTTTGTCTGCCGAAGCCCGAGCCATGTAGGCGGCAGCCTCCGACCGGCGGGCCATCCCCAACTTGGAGAGCATGTTCGACACGTAATTCTTGACTGTCTTCTCAGCCAAGAACATCTCATCCGCTATCTGCTTATTGGTCATCCCCTCGGCGATATGGCCGAGGATCGTGTGCTCCTGAGGTGAAAGGCGGGACAGCAGCGGATCCTCTTTGTGACCGTCTCCCCGCAAGCGACGGAAGAGTTTTTCAGTCATCTCCGCGTCGAGAAGCGACCCCCCCTGAGCGACCACCCGGATGCTTTCGAGAAGGTCGCTGCCCCGAACGCGCTTCAGAACGTATCCCGAGGCACCAGCCAGAATCGCCGCCATGAGAGCCTCCTCGTCCGCGAACGAGGTGAGCATCAGAACCTTCACGTCGGGGAACCGGGCACGGATCTCTCGGCAGGCTTCGACGCCCGAACCGTCGGGAAGTCGCACGTCGAGCACCACGACGTCGGGCTCGTCAAAGCCAGTCCGGCGCACAGCTTCCTCAACCGACCCTGCTTGGCCGACAACCTTCAGGTCCTCGGCCGAGTCGATCAGAGCGGCGAGGCCCTCGCGCACAATCTCGTGGTCGTCAACTAACAACACTCGAAAGGTGGTCACGGCGACAGGGTATCGCCTGACGGCCCATGGGCCGTAACCGACCGGCTCGACCGATACTCTCTCGGCCATGGAAGAGAAGGAACGGGGGACACTCACGGATCTGGTCAGGGCGGCGGCCGACGTCGCCGGCCAGACCGAGCTGGACGACTTGCTCCGCACAACCGTGCGATTGGCTCGGGAGGTGACTGGCTCGCAGTATGCGGCGATGGGGGTCCTCGGAGCTCACCAAACGCTGCAGGACTTCCTCCATCTCGGAATGGACCCTGACGCAGCTGAGAAGATCGGGCACCTTCCAGTCGGACATGGCGTTCTGGGAACCCTCATCCACGACCCTCAGACCGTTCGAGTCGACGACATCTCCCAACACCCCGACTCGGTGGGATTTCCCGAACATCACCCGCCCATGACAACGTTTCTCGGCGTGCCGGTCAGAGCGGGTGACGCCATTTTCGGGAACCTCTACCTAACCGATAAGCCTGAGCCCTACTCCGTTGACGATGAGCTCATCGTCGAAGCATTGGCCGCCGTTGCCGGTGGCGCTATCTCGTCGTTGCGGCTCCGCCAACGTCTATCGGATCTGGCGCTCGCCGAGGACCGCGAGAGGATCGCCCGCGATCTGCATGATGCGGTGATACAGGACCTGTTTGCTGTTGGTTTGGGTTTGCAGGCAATGACGGCCCAGTTGGATGACGACGCAATCCGTCGGCGCATGGACGATGCGGTTGATCGCATCGATACCGCCATCGCCAGCCTCCGCACGTTCATCTTCGATCTGCGTTCCCTGGGGACCCTGAACACCACTCTCGCCAGGACCCTCGACGACATGCTGGCCCGGATCGCGGGAGGACGGGCAAGCTGGACGGTTGAACTGTCCGAAGACGTCGGCCGCGTCGACTCACACATTCTCGACAATGCGCTGTTGATCGTCCGGGAAGCAGTTTCCAACGCTCTCCGCCACGGAGGGGCGACCGAAATCACCGTCCGTCTGCGTCAGACGTCAGACGGAGCCGATTTGGCGGTAGTCGACAACGGCCGCGGGTTTGATCCTCAGTCCGTGCCCCGCGGTATGGGAATGAACAACATGCAAGCCAGGGCCCGAGACGGCGGCGGCGACTTTTCAATCGAGTCCTCGGACGAACGCACGATCGTCAGGGCAAGGTTCAAACGGGAGCGCCGCTGACTTCGACAAGTTCAACAAGACGTTCCATGAAGTTGCGCACCGTCGCCTCGGCTAGGCGGTGCAGAGCGACCCGGTCGAGTAGCGCGCCCACAGCCCCCAAAGGCGGGGTGTAGACGCCGCGAAATTCAATGTGGGTCGCGTCGCCGATCGGCGAGAGGACTAGTTCGGCGTCCATATGCGGGAACAAGCTCGTGGCCCCAGTCGCCCTCCAACTCACCGGGAAAGCAACGGCGTTCGATCCCACGATGGGTACGCCAAGTGTGAACTCCACCGGGACAGCCACTGCCGGATTCGGACCGAGCGCCAGTTCCTCACCGCGTCGGTACGCGGCATCTGCGAGAAGAGCCAACCCGTCCGACCCTGCGATACACCTCTCGACGACCTCAACAGGAAGGGCGACCGACATGAAGTCGCCGACCATCATGAGGCTGTCTCCATCCAAGCGGACCCGCGGTCAGACGGCCCCGTGACCGAAGACCGCGGATCCAGAACCAACCTCATGCTGGATCCTGCACGATGAACGCAGTCACCATTCCGAACATACCTTCAGTCCGCTCGACGTGGTTGAGGATGTGGCAGTGCCAGACCCAAGCGCCGGCGACGTCCGGATTGATGAGCACGGAGTAGCGCTCTCCTGGCGCAACGTTGACCGTGTCCGCCCAATAGGGGCTGTCGAGGGGAATGCCGTCCTTGGCGATGATCAGCTGCGGGAACTGATGCTGATGCATCGGGTGAGCCTGCAGCCCTTCGTTGTAGTAATGGACCAGCAGCCAATCGCCAGTCGTCACCACATACGGCTCTGTCGCAGGGAAAGACTTTCCGTTGAGCGTCAGGCCGATCACCCCGGCGTCGTTCAACACCATTGGGATCTCTCGGGCGATTTCGATCTCGTCCGGCAGCGTTATGCCGCCAATGGTTATCCCGGTCGGTATCGGCAGATCGCCAACGATGAAGACTCCGAACAAACCGTTCGGGACTTGCATCTGCCCATGGTGATGGGCGTGATACATCCCGATGGAGGGGCGCTGGGTGACGAACTCGTAAACGAAGGTGTCGCCTGGTTCGATCAGCGGCTGGGTAAGCGGCGCCACCCCGTCCATGTTGAACGGCGTGCTGATTCCATGCCAGTGGACATCGGTGCCCATAGGGAGCTTGTTGTGCACGATAACTCGAATCGAGTCTCCGACGTCGACCTTGATCATCGGGCCGGGGACGATGCCGTTATAACTCCAAGCGTCGACGAACTTCCCGGGTTCTACTTCCCAGGGCGTGATCTCAGTAGTCAGCTCGAAGACCTTGACACCATCGATGATCTCCGGTTCGAGCAAGGCGTTGCCCAGGCCCTCGGTCTCGGCGGGAAAGGCCAGTATGGACTCATGCATGGCGTGATCAAGGGCAGCCCAGTCAGTGTCGGGCCCGCCATGAGCTACCTGACCGCCGCCTGCGGAAACCGTGGCCCCGGCGGCGACGGTCAAAACCCCACGCATCCCCGCCTCTTTGTGGCCTGAGACTGCGCAGTCGACCTCATAGGTTCCTTCCTCGAGGACTCCCGCGTCCCACGTGATCGACTGGCCCCCGGCGACGTCCGGGGATCGACCTACACCGACGATCTCGATGTTGTGAATGATCGTGCCGGCGTTGTGGATCTCGAAACGAACCGGGCCGGGGGGAACAGTCAGGTCGCCCTCGATGCCCCACTCCGTCAGCTCGATGTGAGCCGTCGTGAGCTGTGGTGCTTCGGCGACGGGCTCTCCTACAGCATCGGTGCCGGAGGCGGCAGCCACCACATCGGGCGATCGGGTGGCCATGGCCACGATCGTCATGATGATGATCAGCACGCCCATAGTGGCGAGCAGCACCAAGAATTTGTCAAACGTCTTATTCACGAGATCCTCCGTTGGTCTCTCGAAGTGTCGACGTTCGGCGAGCCATGCGGCCCCCTAGAAAGTCACCTGGCTTAGGGCAGAAAGTCCCTATCCCGCGCACTCGTGGGGCCGGAAGGCCCTACCGGTGGCCCAAATGTGGGACCATCGTGGAGAGCCACCCCTGAGGAGTAGCGGCCATGCCACCCACAGACCATGCGGGACTCGAAGTCCTGACCTATGAACAGTGCGTCGAACGTCTGGAACACTCCCAAGTCGGACGCATCGCCTTCCTCGCCGATGGGGAGGTCCAGATCTTTCCTGTCAACTACCGCTGGCACGACGGCGCGGTGGTGTTCCGCACGGCGCCGGGGACCAAACTGGACGCCGCATTCTTCAACAAGGTGGCCTCGTTCGAGATCGACGGCTGGGATTCGGTGTTTCAAACAGGGTGGTCAGTGGTAGCCAAGGGACTGGTCAAGTCCGTAGAGCCCACCGACGAAATGCTCGAAATGGGACTGCGGCCATGGGCAGGGCCGGGTCGCGACGACTGGGTTCGAATTCGACCCGATGAGGTCACCGGTCGAAAGATCAGCTGATCTTTCAGGGCGGGGCGGACGGCAAGCCCCGTTTGGCACATATCCTTGCCGTGGAGGTAAGAGAATTGAGTGAACCTGCGGTAGCGACCGCCCTGCTGGTCGACTTCGACAAAGCTGACCCGGCCGACAAGTCCCTTCTTGGTGGGAAAGGCGCCGGTCTCGCGCACATGATCAGCATGGAACTGGACGTGCCCCCGGGTTTTACCGTGACCACCCACGCCTGCCGCGAGTTCATGCGGACAGGTGACGTTCCCGAGGACTTGTGGGATCAAGTCGCCGAAGGCATCCGCCGACTCGAAGACAAGGTAGACCGCACCTACGGCGGAGGCCCAGCTCCCCTTCTGCTCTCGGTGAGATCCGGGGCGATCATGTCCATGCCAGGGATGATGGACACGGTCCTGAATCTGGGGATCAACAACGATCTTGTCAAGGTCGTTGCTGACTGGGCTGACGACGAGCATTTCGCATTCGACGCATATCGGCGTCTGATGCAGATGTACTCGAACGTGGTGCTGGGACTCGAAATGCATCCCTTCGAAAGAGCGCTCGCCCAGGCGAAGGCAGACACCGGGGCCAAGGACGACACCGAGTTGACCGCTACCGACTTGCGGACGCTCGTTTCGGTTTACGAAGGGATCATTCGGGGCCAAGGGGCGAAGATTCCCGAAGATCCCGTCGAACAGTTGCGGTCCTCGATAGCCGCGGTTTTCCGATCTTGGAACACGCCCCGGGCCAAGACTTATCGACGCATCAATCGGATTCCGGACGATCTGGGAACTGCCGCCAACGTCCAAGCGATGGTCTTCGGCGATCTGGGGCCGACTTCGGGCACCGGAGTGTGTTTCACACGGGACCCGTCAACCGGCGAAAACGCCCCGTTTGGGGACTACCTACCCCAGGCCCAAGGCGAAGACGTCGTCGCTGGAATCCGCAACACACTCACACTCGACGACCTGGCCCGGTTACATCCCGAACGCCACGTGGAGCTTCTCGCCACGATGGATCGGCTCGAGAAGTCCACCCATGACATGGCGGACATCGAGTTCACCATCGAGCGCGACCGGCTGTGGATACTCCAGACCCGAGCGGGGAAGCGAACGGCCGCCGCTGCGGTTCGGATCGCTACCGACATGGTCGATGAGGGTCTTATCTCTGCGGAGGACGCAGTACTGAGAGTCGACCCGTCCCAGCTCGAACAACTCGAACGTCCCCGTTTGGCGAACCGCATCGACGCGACTCCCATCGTCATAGGAATCGGTGCCAGCCCGGGGGCGGCACAAGGTGCGGTGAGCTTCGACGCCGATCGGGCGGTGGCAATGGCCGCCGAGGGTCAGGACGTAATCCTGGTCAGCGCCGAAACAACACCGGACGACATCCACGGGATGCACGCATCCCGGGGCATCCTCACCAGCCAGGGTGGCAAGACGAGTCATGCCGCCGTCGTTGCCCGCGGCATGGGCAAGCCGGCCGTCACCGCGGCGGCGGGGTTGTCGGTTGACGAAGAGACTGCCACCGGACACGTTGGCAGTCTGGTCATTCGCGAAGGCGACGAGATAACCATCGACGGGACCACCGGACGGGTGTATTCGGGCATGCTGGCCTTGATCGAGCCGCAGCAGACACCAGAGTTGGAAAGGCTCCTCACTTGGGCGGACGAGATCCGCCAAATCGGTGTTCGAGCCAACGCCGACACAGGCGAAGATGCCGCCAAGGCACGAGCCGCAGGGGCTGAGGGAATCGGGCTTGCCCGTACCGAGCACATGTTCATGGGTGAACGACTAGGCATCGTCCAGCGGGTCATCCTCGCCGACAACGACCGAGAACGAACCAGCGCATTGCGGGAGCTCTCGGCTCAGCAGATCGACGACTTCGAGGACCTGCTTGCGGCCATGGACGGACTCCCTGTAGTCGTGCGCCTATTGGATCCGCCTCTCCACGAGTTCCTGCCCGACAGGTTCGAACTGCAAACAGAAATGGTGGAACTGGCCCGAAAGGGAAAGCCGATCGAGCACCTTCAACACACCGCGGCGCGGGTGGCCTCCTATGAAGAGGACAACCCCATGCTCGGCTTGCGAGGTGTACGGCTGGGACTGGTGGTTCCCGAGTTGTACGAGATGCAGGCGAAAGCGGCCGTGGCGGCGGTGATGCGTCGGCTCGGCGCAGGCGGCGACCCCCGTCTGGAGATCATGATCCCGCTCGTTTCGGCCGTTGAAGAGCTCCGCAGGATGCGCGACATGATCCACAAGGTGATCGACGAGTCTGACTGCCCGCTACACATCCCGGTCGGCACGATGATCGAGCTTCCCCGGGCAGCCCTCACCGCCGGCGAGATTGCCAAGGTCGCCGAGTTCTTCTCCTTCGGCACCAACGACCTGACCCAGATGACCTACGGCCTATCCCGCGATGACGCAGAGGGCAGTTTCCTCGGGATGTACCTCGAGGACGGGATACTCACCTCCGACCCATTCCAGACGATCGACCTGGACGGGGTCGGACGATTGATGCGTCTGGCTGCCGAGGAGGGCCGAGCCGCCAACCCTGACCTGCAGCTCGGTGTATGTGGCGAGCATGGTGGCGACCCGGCATCGATTGCATTCTGTCGGGAAATCGGCCTCGACTACGTGTCGTGTAGCCCACCGAGGGTGCATGTGGCTCGCCTGGCGGCCGCCCAGGCAGAGATCCGCCGCATCCGTCAGTCGACCTGACGAATCCGACCTGCTGCTTCCCACGGATCGATCTCGCGGGCGAGTACGGCTTCAACGATTTCCGGCGGCAAGTCGGCCCCTGCGATCTCCTCGGCGAGGCGAGAGATCAAGGCCCGACGGATAGAGAGCGCCGCCCGATCCCGTCGCTCGTTCTCACCTTCGGATCCCCCGATATGGCGAGCGTGGCTGTCTATGGCTTCCCAGAGCTGTTCGATCCCTGAGCCTTCAGTACCGGAAGCCGAGACGATCGGCGGGACCCACGAACCGCGGACACCTAGTTCCAGCATCTGGGTCAGATCCCTGATGACCGAGTCCGCACCTGGAAGGTCTGTCTTGTTGACGACGAACACGTCGCCGATCTCCAGCACCCCCGCTTTGGCCGCCTGAATGCCGTCCCCGAAGCCGGGAGCGACGACTACCACGGTGGTCTCGACCAAACCCATGATGTCCACCTCACTCTGACCGACTCCTACCGTCTCCACGACGAGCAGATCGAACCCGGCGGCATCCAGAACTATCAGGGCCGCCTCGGCCGCAGATGAGAGCCCGCCGAGGGCTCCGCGAGTCGACATCGAGCGTATGTACACCCCGGCATCGGAAACGTGTTCCTGCATCCGGATTCGGTCACCAAGGACCGCTCCGCCCGTAAATGGACTGGACGGATCGATCGCCAGAACCGCGACCGTGAGCCCCGCTGCCCGGGCGTGCGAGATCAGGCGATCAGTGAGAGTCGACTTGCCGCTTCCGGGCGCTCCGGTGATTCCGACAATCCGAGCATGCCCGCCGTGCGGATGAAGGAGCGCGGTCATGGCCGCAGGATCTGAGTCCTCCACTGTGCTTATGGCTCGCGCGAGAGAGCGCCTATCCCCGGCCAGAAGTCGTTCAGCGAGAGCGTTTGGGTCCGTCATCGACCCGAGAGCGTAGGCGACTCGGGGTTGCGTTCCGGGCTGACGTCAGGCGGAGGCCGTGACCTCGACGACCCCGGGAACCCGATCGACGAGGATTCGTTCGATACCGGCTTTAAGCGTCATCGTCGACATAGGACAGCCGCCACAAGCCCCGACCAACTGCAGGTTGACGACGCCAGCATCGACCCCAAGCAGCACGATGTCGCCGCCGTCCATCTGGATGGCAGGACGGATGTACTCGAGCGCAGCCTGGAGCTGAGCCAAGTCAACGTCGCCCGCTTCTTTCGGAGCGTTCGACTTGATGGTGACTGTTGTGGTGTCTGCCATGTGAGATCAATCGTACGAGGGGACGTGTGATAGAGCGAACGCCCGATGATGATTGGCTATTCCACCCCAGCGAGGATGCGCAGAGAAGTCGAATCGACGCCTAGCGGCGAGCGGGCGGTGACGGTAACAGTCAACGCGGTGCGATAGCCGCGTGGCTGGATGTCCACCGCTATCACGCCCGCTTGTCGCACGTGCCAGCCGCTGTCTGAGACAACCACCCGATCCTCGGTAACGACAATTCGAACCTCGGCCGCCGTGCGGCTCCGCAAAGTGACCAACTCGACCACGCCCTGGCTGTCCGCGAACGTCCGCCAGCCACCCACCTCCGGCGGAAGGCCTAGGCCTTCGGGAGGATTGACGAGTGCGGTGACGCTCTCCCAGGTGATAGACCATGCGCCGAGATCGCTCGCTGTCACCTCCGTTCCGTCGATGATCACCCGCATCGCCCCATCGGGCACAAAATCGATCTCCCGCATCTCGGTACCCAACCCGACGCGGATCCGGTCGGGCAGCACATCGCCGACAGCCGGACGGACACCGCCGTAGAAATGAGCGAGGATGTCCGGGTATGCGGCACCGGCGCTGGCCATGGCTTCGGCGCCGTACTGGCTCATCCCGACGAGGTGCCCCCAGCCGCCGCCCCGAATCATGAAGCGGGTTTCGAGCCCCAACGGCCCGTCGGCTGGTCTGGCGAGGAAAAGTTCAGACTCGATTGTGTAATTCGGTGACATGATCGTCTGTGGGTAGCGGCGCTCAGATTCGGGACGGAAAACGGGGAACACGCCCGGGTACAAGGCGGCCGCCGCCCGGTTGAGCTTGGTGCGCAGGGTCCAGGTGTCGACGGTCGAGGAGCCCCCTGAGCCCTGCACCGTGATCGTCCAGGGGCCGTCGCCGTCCGCCGTGCGTCGGGAGGTGACTGCGACCAACTGACCCTGGAGCAGCCCGGCGTGGGTGAACATGCGGGTCGCCTGGCGTTCGGTGAGGGCGAACTCCCATCCGACGAACGGGGACGTCTCCCCAGGCGATTCGACGGCACGCAGGTGTGGGTTAGGGGAGGCTCCGGGGAAAACGTCCTCGACGTTCCGGGTGCGGCCGTCACTGGTGGACGAGTAGAGCGCCTGAACCGGTCGTCCATTGGCGATCAGAACCTCTCCCGAAGTCCGACCGACCGCCTGTCTCCAGCGGGCGCCCTCCGAGCCGCCGAGGCCGCCAACTCCGGCGTACACCTGGCAGGCATCGGTCGCACAGATGTCGTAATTGAACGTCCGCCCGTTGGAGGTCCTTCCCCGCTCGAGCGTCCAAGCGAGATAGGTGCGGGCCGCAACGACCTGGGCGGCGAGCGCCTCTTCCGGCCAGGAGAAAGGCACTTCGCGGATCCCGAGAAGATAGTTGTCGATCGTTGTCTCTTCGATGAGAGCCAAGCCGCCTCCGTGTGCTCTCACCGAGAGCGTCCCTGCGTACAGCCTGTCTCCGACGGCGATCCATGTGCCAGCCGCCGGCTCGAACACGATCGATGTCGCCGACACCAGGTCGTCGAGCTGTTCCTGGGCGAACGCAGGACTTGCGATGAGCAGGGGCAGAAGGCCGACGGCCAGCGCAGATCGGATCCGGGCCATACCGGAGAACGCTACTGGTGGGTCACCATTAGAAGGCTCGGGCTACGACCTTGACAGTCGCTAGCCTCAAAGGATGCGGATCGCACTCGGATCAGACCACGCTGGCTATGACTTGAAGCAGCACATCGGCTCGATGCTCGCAGAGAGCGGCGTGACCGTCATCGATCTGGGGACCCACTCCACAGACCCTGTCGACTACCCGGACTTCGCCGCCGCAGTGGCCCGATCGGTGACCGACGGCCGCGCCGATCGGGGGATCATCATCTGCGGCTCGGGGGCGGGAGCATGCGTCGCGGCGAACAAGGTGCGGGGCATTCGGGCGGCCGTGGCTCATGACACCTACACGGCGCATCAAGCAGTCGAACACGACGACGTGAATGTGCTGTGCCTGGGAAGCAGGGTGATCGGCCAGAACGTCGCCGAGGAGCTCGTGCGTGCTTTCATCGCCGCCGAGTTCACCCACGAGGAACGCCACGTGCGGCGCCTGAACAAGGTAAAAGCCCTCGAATCCTGACCCCCCTCAAAAGGACGCCGCGAACCCAGGGTTCCAGGCGCCCCCCAGGGGCGCCGCCAGCCCACGGTTCGGGGAACTCGGTTGAACCCTGGGCCCGTGGCGCCCTCCAAGGGCGCCACCAACCCTGGGTTCGCGGCGTCCTTTTCGGTGTTTGCAGCCCCGACCAGGTTCGAACTGGCGTTTCCGGCTTGAAAGGCCGGCGTCCTAGACCACTGGACGACGGGGCCATGTCATCCGGCGCTCGGCCGGTGCAGCAGACAGGCTAGCGAAGCTCCGGAGAACCTCAGCCGGAGGCCAGCCTGTCGAGGACATAACGGACTCTCGCTACCGAACGTTCCTGTCCCAACGCAACCAGCGACTCGAAAAGCGGCGGGCTGACCGATGAGCCGGTAATCGCCACCCGCACCGGCTGAAAAGCCTTGCCTGCGCCTATCCCCCGCTCCTCCGCCAAAGCCCGCAGTGCCGCCTCCACCGATTCGACGTCGAAGGAAACGATCGACTCCAAACGATCGGCTACATCGCTGAGGATCTCGTCGACACCCTCCTTTGCGATCACTTTGTCCCAGGAAGCCTCGTCGTATTCCAGGTCATCGGTAAACAAGAACTTGACCTGCGGACCGATCTCGGTGAGCAGCTTGGCCCGTTCCTGCACCAGCGGGGCTATCACTGAGAAGGTCCCCCACTCTGCCTCGCTCAACTCCCGGCCGACCGCCTCCCTCACCCACGGGCGTGCCCGTTCGAGGAAGTCCGCCGGTTCGAGCGCCCGGATGTACTCGCCGTTCATCCACAGCAACTTGTCCGTGTCGAAGACGGCTGGGTTCTTCGAAACCCGCTCCAGGCTGAACGCGGCGACGGCCTCTTCAGCGGTGAAAATTTCCCGGTCCTCGCCCATCGACCAGCCGAGGATGGACAAGAAGTTGAATACCGCCTCAGGTAGGTAGCCACCTTCCCGGTAGGCAGCCAGCGACGTGTCACCGTGGCGCTTGGACAGCTTCTTTCCATCAGGTCCGAAGAGCAGGGGCAGATGGGCGTAGGTCGCCGGCTCGGCGCCCATCGCCCGGGCGAGGAGAATGTGCTTTGGCGTTGACGACAGAAGGTCCTCTCCGCGGACGACGTGAGTGATGCCGTAGTCGACGTCGTCCACAGTCGAGGCAAGGTGATAAGTCGGGACACCATTGGAGCGGAGGATGACGAAGTCGTCGACCGAGTCCGATTCGAAACGCATCTCTCCGCGGACGACATCGCTGAACTCAATCGCCTGGTCTTGGGGGACCGCAAAACGAATCACGCCGTCGGTGGCGGGCGGGTCAAGACGCCGAATGAAGGTCCCGGGGTGCTTGCCCAACTTCTGGGCCCTGTCCCGCATCTCGTTCAGCGTGGCCTCATCCCGGTCGTCGTAATAGGCGAGTCCCTGTTCGACGAAGGACGAAGCCACCGTCCGGTAGCGGTCGAAACGGTCAGACTGCTTGTAGGTGCCATGAGGGCCCCCGACCTCCACACCCTCATCCCAGTCGAGACCCAACCACCGCAGACCGGTGACGATGTCGACCAGATGGGCCTCATCCGAACGCTCAACGTCTGTGTCGTCGATTCGAACGATGAAAGTTCCGCCACTGTGTCGAGCGAACAGCCAGTTGAACAACGCTGATCTGACGTTGCCGACGTGGATACTGCCAGTGTCGGAAGGAGCGATACGGACTCGAACGGTCACGATGCGCGCACCGCGGTGTTGGCAACGACGCCGATGCCGTCCACCTCGACTTCGACAAGATCGCCGTGTTCGATCGGTCCCACACCAGACGGCGTACCAGTCATGATGGCGTCACCGGGGAGCAGCGTCATGACGGCTGAGACGTATTCGAGGATCTCGGCGACGCCGAAAACCATGTCCGTGGTGAAACCCGCCTGGCGAATCTCCCCGTTGACCCGGCACAAGACGCCCATTTGTTCGAGGGGATCGAACTCGGTCTCGATCGCCGGTCCAAGCGCGCAGAAAGTGTCGAAGCCCTTGGCCCGTGTCCACTGACCGTCCTTAGCCTGCAGGTCCCGCGCTGTGATGTCGTTTCCTGCGGTGTATCCGAAGATGTATTGGGAGGCGTCCTCGGCACGCACGTTCTTGGCGACGCGGCCGATGATCGCCACGAGTTCCGCCTCGTGATGAACCTCATCGGACTGAGGCGGCAGAACGATGCGGGCGTCGGGACCAATGACCGATGTCGCCGGCTTCATGAAGATCAGCGGCTCCTCGGGCACGGAGCTGTCCATCTCTTCGGCATGGTCGAGGTAGTTCTTTCCGACGCACAGCACCTTCGACGGCAACGTCGGAGCCAGCAGTTGGACCTTCTCCCAGGGAATCAGGGTCTCAGTCGGCTCCCAAACGAAGAAGGGGCTGCCCTGATAGAGGGTGACCCCCTCGGCTTCTGCCAGCCCATAGGCGATGTCGTCGCCCGCGCGGAATCGAACAATCTTCATCGGCTGGGACCGTAACGCTGCAAGCTCACGGGTAGTACTCGTCCTTCTTGTAGTAGGCGTCGGGATAGGGGGTCTGGGCGCCCTCGACAGCTCGAGTGAAGTGTTCCGCCGAGACCTCGAGGAACAGCGATGTCACCTCTACGAGAACTGTCCCGTCTGGCGCAAAACCAACCGCCTCGCACCACAGCTTCCTACCTTCAGTCTTGGCAAGCCACGCCTCGCCGCGGATGGTCACCCCTAGCGGTATCGGCTTTCGGTAGTTCACGCTCAAATTCGCCGTGACGGCCGGTCGCATATGGGTCATCGGCACAAACCCGATCAGGTCGTCAAAAAAGGCTGCGATGGCACCACCGTGCACGAGACCCGGTCCGCCTTCGAACCTGGGGTGAAACTCGAGGTCGGCAACGACTTTGTTGTCGACATAGTCCGGAACGACACCGAGACAGATCTCGTTCTCTGAGCCGCAACCGAAGCAGTTCGGCAGGTGAACCCGGGGAATCTGGGCTATCAGTTCCGGCTGCGGGAACGCCAGGACCGTCCCGCTGATATTGCGGAAACTCACTCGGGCTTCGAAACTCGGAGCCGGACAGCGGCCGGGGAAGAACGCAGCAACTCCAGTCCAACCTCGGACAGCGCCTGTCGGCCGGGGGGTTTCTCGTGCGAGACCGCCGTCACCCACCTTTCGCGTCTGTCTGCCAGATGTTCGGGCAAAGCTTCACCGAGTCCACAAAGGGTCAGGGCTACCTCCAGATCCTCGTGGGTGGGGGCCCGTCCGAACGAAGCCGCGCGCGCGGACATGAGAGCGGTCAGGAGCTTGTCCAGGGCCAAGGAACTCTCGGGGATGTCCGCCCGATCGATGAGTTTGAGCGCCCATCCGGTGTCCGGTCCTGGGGTTCCAAACCCTTCACCACTCGGCATCTGTTCCGGTGAAGTGATCATCCCCGGGCGCAAGGAAGGACGCCACCGGCGAGCAGGGCCAGGACGCAGGACGCCGCGGGGCTTGTCGGCGGGACGAAGCTCGATGTTGGGCTGTTGGGCCATAACCGGATGATGCCCGTTGGCGCCGATAGCACCAAGTCAGAGAAGCGCGAAAGCCGCCCACCCTGCGGCGAGTCCATACAACCCGGCAACAACGTCGTCTGCGGTGATACCGACCCCACCCGACAGGCGCTCGGCGGCGGCCACACCGGGGAACCAGGACTTGAAGATGTCCGCCGCCCTGAACACAAGCCAAGCCACCACGGCCGGGGCTCCCGTCAACCCGATTGTTGCCAGAAAAGTCCCTGCCGCTTCATCAACGACGACCCACCCCGGGTCCCCGCCATCGGGTCCCCGAGAGAAGGGCTCAGAGGACCAGACGGACAGTCCGATGACTGCCACCGTCGCCACCACCTGTGCCTGCCATCCGAAACGTCCGACTGCCAGGCTCATTACGAGTGCCAGCGCGGCTCCGACACTGCCCGAACCCGCATCCGAACCAGTGACGCGACGAAGGATGAGGCCGGACCCGAACCACGATGCAACGATACGGTGCATCGGGCGACAGTACCCGGGGTACATTCCCGGCCGAGGCAGGAGGCATCAATTGACACCGGACCAGATCGGGAGGGCACGCGTCCCTACAGATCCACGATTACACCCCGACGGTCGCGTCGTGTTCGGCCTGAGTCAGGCGAATGTCGAAGAGGACCGCTATGACCGGGACTTGTGGATGCTGAAGGACGGGGAAGCGAGACGGTTCACAACCGGCGGGTCCGACACCCACCCACGCTGGTCTCCGGACGGATCGACCATCGCATTCCTCCGCAAAGTCGATGACGTACCCCAACTCGCGCTCATCGACGCCGACGGCGGCGAGGCCCGCGTTATTACCGACATCGACCTGGGCGTCGAAGGATTCGAATGGTCACCTGACGGATCGACGTTGGCTGCCGTCGGCGTTACGTGGACTGAAGACTGGGCGGACCTGTCCAAAGAAGAGCGCGGCAAGAAGGCGCGCAGAGTTACCAGGGTTCCGTATCGGTTCGACAACATGGGATGGGTCCACGACAGACGCCGACACATCTGGCTTATTCCGGCCGACGGATCCGAAGTTCGCTGCCTCACACCGGGAGACTTCGACGAACGCTTGCCTGCCTGGTCGCCGGATGGTTCGACGATCGTGGCCCTCAGCGACCGAAGCGAGGGTCGGGGGCTCGAGCCGGGCGGAGACGTCATCGAGATCAACGTCGCCAGCGGAGAAGTGACCAAGCCAGTCGCCAGAGGAAACTGGTTCTGTGCGGTGTATTCCCCGGCCGGGAGCCTCCATCTCATCGGAAGCGACTCCGTCGAGTGGCCGGGGATCTCAACCGTGTGGCGTCGAAACCCTGACGGTTCGCTCGAGTCCCTTACAGACCACCTCGACAGGTCAAGCGCCTCACTCGCCGCGGGGGCACCCCGGCTGATGTTCATCGGCGATGACGTGATCACAGGCCTCGAGGACGGAGGCGCGGTCGGGGTGATACGTGTCAGCCCCGACGGCACCGTTCGACACCTCGTGACCGGCCCCCGATCCGTCACATCCTTCGACGCAGTAGGAGACACCCTCATCCTTGGTGTCTCTGAGACGACTGAGCCCGGCGTCCTCGTTCGTTGGGTGGACGGAAACGAAGAGCGCATGACCGACTTCAACGATGACCTGACATTCGTCGAGGGCCACCACTTCACGGTGCCGTCTGACGGAGTCGAGATCGATGCGTGGGTCTTCCTACCCGATGATGGTGAGCAGGTCCCAGGCCTCGTGAACATCCATGGCGGCCCCGCCAGTCAGTATGGATTCGGGTTCTTCGACGAGTTCCAGGTTTACGCCGCTGCCGGATACGCCGTGATCGCCTGCAACCCTCGGGGGTCATCCGGCCGCGGTCTCGACTTCGTCAAAGCCGTCGTGGGCGACGGCTGGGGTGTCGTCGACAGGACCGACATCGGCAACGTGGTTGACGCCGCTCTCGCTCGCTTTCCTCAGATCGACGCAGACCGGTTGGGCGTGATGGGTGGCTCCTACGGGGGCTTTATGACGGGTTGGCTCACCTCTCACGAGGACCGATGGAAGTCGGCTGTCGTCGAGCGCGCCCTGCTCAATTTCGCCAGTTTCGGAGGCACTTCGGATATCGGTGCGACCTTCGGTCGCTTCTACACCCTCGCCGACTACCCGGACGGATGGGATACCTGGTGGGAGAAGAGCCCCATCGCCTACGTCGACCAGGTGACGACGCCGACTCTCGTGATCCACTCGGAGAACGATCACCGATGCCCGATCGAACAGGGAGAGCAGTGGTTCATGGCCCTGCTGCGCAACGGCGTACCCACCGAAATGCTGCGCTTCCCGGGGGAGTCGCACGAACTCACTCGTTCAGGCGGACCGAAACACCGTATGGAACGCTTCGAGGCGATCCTCGACTGGCACGGACGTCACCTCTAGTGGCGGTGGTGCGTCATTAGTCCAGTTCGAGATAACTGGCCTCAGAAATACCGGGCATCGTTCGGATCTTCTCTACCTGCTGCTCGTCGAGGGGATGATCGATGTTCAGACCCATCAATGAAGGTGCGCCGGTGATCCGGGACTTGCCGACGACCATGTTGGCGATGTTGACGCCTTCGTCGCCCAGATAAGACGCCATCCTTCCGATCACACCAGGGGTGTCTTCGTTGCGAACAATCAGCATCTTGTGAGAAAAGGGCATCTCCACATCGTTGCCCATGATCTCGACCATCATCGGCCCCTTGCGACCGAGGCTGCCGGACAGCGACACCAGTCGCCCTCCGACTTCGCCGGAGATCTTTATCTCGGAGACGTACTCGACGGACTGTTCGGTCGATTCGAGCTCAATCGATATCCCGCGCTCGTCCGCCAGACCGGGAGCATTGACGTAGGACACGGGCTCGGTTGATACCTCTTCCATCAGACCCTTGAGTACCGCCAATTTCAACGGGCGAAGCCCGAACTGGGCGATTCGACCTTCGGCGCGCACGACAATCTGGTCACTCAAACCCCGGGCCAGACCAACAAATGCCCGACCGAGTTGTTCGGCGACGGGCAGATAGCGCCTTACCTCTTCGGCCACATCGCGGCCGAGATCTACATTCACTGCACTCAGAACCAGTTCTCCGCGCAGAGCCGCTGCGACCGCCACGGCCACATCCGTGCCTGCCTTGTCCTGGGCCTCAGCAGTTGAGGCTCCCAGATGCGGTGTGACTACCACCTGAGCCAGCGAGAACAGCGGCGACTCGGTCATCGGCTCGGTCTCGAAGACGTCAAGACCCGCACCGCCTACCCGACCATCTTCGATGGCTATCGCCAGATCAGCCTCGTTGACGATGCCACCGCGGCTCGTGTTGATGATCCGAACGCCCGGTTTGACCTTCATGAGGTTCTCGCCACCGATGAGGTTCTCGGTGTCCTTGGTCTTCGGAAGATGAATCGAGATGAAGTCCGCCTGAGGAAGCAGGTCTTCGAGTTCGAGTAGTTCGACGCCAAGCTGTCGTGCCCGGTCTGGACCGACGAAAGGGTCATAAGCGAGAACCCGCATGCCGAAGGCCAGGCACCGTTGAGCCACGAGGGTCCCGATCTTTCCGAGGCCGATGATCCCCATCGTTTTGCCGTGCAGTTCGATCCCCTGAAAACTCTTTCGATCCCAGACGCCAGCTGTCAGCGCGCCATGAGCACGCGGGATGTTGCGCGCCTGGGACAGCAGCAACGCCATGGCGTGCTCTGCGGCAGAGATCGTGTTTGCGTGGGGGGCATTGACGACGAGCACGCCCCGCTCGGTGGCCGCCGCCAAATCGATGTTGTCGACACCGATCCCCGCCCGGCCGATCACCTTGAGGTTGGGTGCTGCGGAAATGAGAGCGCGATCAACATCGGTGGCTGAGCGGACGATCAGGGCGTCGGCGTCGGCGATCCGGTCCGCCAGTTCGTGGCGATCCAGTCCGATCGCCACGTCAACTTCGAAGTGTTCTCGAAGGGCGGCGATCCCGGCGTCTGCGATGGTCTCGGCGACCACGACCTTGGGTGTCATCTCAATGGGCTCCTGAAAAGAGACCTTCATTGTGCTGCGGGCGCCCTGCGAGATCCAAGACGGCCAAAGTTCAATAGGCTGTCGTTTGAGTCAAAGAGAGGTTTCGATGATCTGGACACCCCACCACGTGCTTGTGGCCATCGATGGTTCGGAAGCTTCCAAGAACGCTGCCCGGGTCGGAGTGAGCCTCGCAGAACATAGGGGCGGCCGCGTGACGTTGGTCACAGTGGTACGTCCGCCCGAAGGATGGTGGGGCGTTGGCGGTGCACCCCCCAGCCCGGAGGCCATGTCCGTGGCGGTCGCCAGGGCCAGGACCGAGGTACTAGATCCCATGGCAGAAGAGTTCGCGGACGCAGACTGCACCGTGGACTTGATTGAAGAGATCGGCGACCCTGCTGGCGTTGTCCTTCAACTGGCCGTGACACTGGAGGCCGACGTCCTAGTGGTTGGCAGGCGCGGTTCGTCTCTGGTCGAGCGTCTGATGCTCGGCTCTGTGGCGGACCGACTCGCGCACGAGGCTTCCTGTCCGGTGCTGATCGTCCCCTGATCAGTCCGCTAGAGCAGGTATCACTTCTCGAGCGAAACGCTCCATGGGTGACTTGTCGTAGGCCGCCGAAGCGAAATAGCAGATGGCGTATGCCATGCCGTGGTTCTGCCACTCAGTCAGTTCGTCGATGATTTGGCCGGGTGTGCCCACAAGTCCGGTCTTAACCTGATCGCGCACCGTCTTTTCTGCTCGTTCGGACCCAATCAGCGCCGTGTAGTGATCGAGGTACCACTGGATGCGGTCATCGATTGCGGCCTGGGACTCTTCACAAATCACGTTGAAGTTCGAGGATCGGACGATCTCGTCAAAGTCCCTTCCCACCTCGACACAGTGACCTTGGAGAATCTCTGACTTGCGTTTGAAGTTGTCGAGAGTGGGGCCGAAGTTCGTGTATTGGGCATAGCGGGCGGCGACGTTGAGCGTGAGTTGTTCTCCCCCGCCGGCGATCCAGAACGGAATGTGCGGATCCTGTAGCGGCCGGGGCCGACAGATGCCCTGATCGAGTTGGTAGTGCTTTCCGTCATAGGACACGACGTCTTCGGTCCACATCTTCTGCATGATCTCTATCGCTTCACGGAGTTCGCCGATGCGTACCGACGGCTTGGGGAAGGGAAACCCGTAGCCCTTGTATTCAGCCTCGTACCAACCTGCACCTATCCCCATTTCGACTCTGCCGCCCGAGATGGCGTCGATAGAGGCGGCGACCTTGGCGAGATATGCGGGGTTGCGGTATCCGTTGCAGGTGCACATCTGGCCCAAACGCACGGTGTCGGTGACAGCGGCCAGCGCGGCCATGAGGGTCCACGCCTCATAGGTCTCTTCCTGGCTGGCGACCGGGGTCGTATGGAAGTGGTCGTAGACCCACAACGACTCGAATCCCAAGGCTTCGATGGTCTTGGCGATGTCGGTCATCGCCGACCACTGATCCTTCACGTCGATTCCGACGAGATCCATCCGCCAACCCTGGGGAACAAATGCACCAAAACGCATAATCGGACCCTACCGAGCGGCTCCCTGAACACGTATTCGGGCGCGTTAGCCTCGCCAGCCTGTGCTCGATGTGAACATCGGAATCCCCGTAAAGCCATTCCCTGCCGCCAAAGGGCGGCTGGCAGCGGTGCTCGACGGACCCAACAGGGCCGAGCTCGGGAGGCGGCTGGCGATCAGGACAGTGAAGGCCGTGGTCGAGTCGGGAGCCCGGGCGTTGATCCTGTCAGCCGATGATGCCGTGACCCGCTGGGCCGACTCGATCGGCGTCGACGTTCTGCTCGATGAAGGCTCATCTCTCAACAGGGCGGCCGAGACGGCGGTCACCCACATCAGAGGCAACGGCGGAGCCTGGGCCATCCTCCATGCCGACCTGCCACTCCTGACCGGGGCCGATCTGTCCCGGCCGGTCTCTCATCTCGCTGACGGGGGTGCGGTCCTGGCCCCATCGTCGGACGGCGGGACGTCGATGGTCGGTGCTTCGCTGGACTGGATGTCATTTGCCTATGGAGCGGGATCCTTCCACCGTCATCTCGCCACGCTCGCCCGCCATGAGCCGCTGGTCGTAACCAACCGAGGACTACTGCTGGACCTGGATACGCCCGATGACCTGGTGGCCGCCTCGGCGACAACCGAGGGAAGCTGGCTAAACGGATAGGCTCGCCGCGCATGTCACGTCGCTCCTCCAACCTGTTCTCGGAAGCAGTTGCCGACCACACTCCGCTGGAGGTGCCGGCGCGGGCTCTGTCGATTGCCGCGCATCCCGACGACGCCGAGTTCGGCGCCGGTGGGACACTTGCGAAGTGGGCTGCGGCCGGATGCGAAGTCACCCTGTTGATCGCAACCGACGGCTCGAAGGGTTCCTGGGATCCGTCCGAAGATCCGACGCGGCTAGCCGGAACCAGGCGGGAAGAGGCGCGCGTAGCGGCTGGCGTTCTGGGTGCCTCGACCGACGTGATCTTCCTCGACTACGTCGACGGCGAACTGCACCACTCTCCTATGTTGCAGGAGGATTTAGCGCTGTGGATCCGAAGGCTGGCACCAGATGTGGTGCTGTCCTGGGACCCGTGGAAGCGATACATGCTTCATCCCGACCATCGCGAGATCGGGTGGGGAGCGTGTGACGCGGTGGTCGCTGCACGCGATCACCTCTTCTTCCCGCATCAGTTGGTGGATGGGCTCGGCAAGCACCGGCCTGATGCGCTCCTGTTGTATGCGGCGGACGAGCCCGACTACTTCGAGGACATCGCCGACACGTTCGACACCAAGATCGAGGCGCTGTTATGTCATTCCAGCCAGAGCGGCACGACCATGCAGGACGCCGCTACCGAGGAGGAGGGACGAGAAAAGTTCCGGGAGCGCATCGCGACGTGGTGTCGAGGCATGGGCGAGCCAGCCGGTATTGAGCTCGCCGAATCCTTCAAGTTGCTTCGCCCGTAACCGGTCAGCGCGAAGACCCGACCGTTTCTGGCAGGGCTAAAGCTCTCCGGACCTCGGCGAGACGATCGGGAACGAGGCGGTGATAGACCCACTTGCCTCGACGTTCGGACTCTATGAAACCGGCTTCCCGCAACTGCTTCATGTGGTGGCTGACGGTCGGTTGACCCAGCCCCAACGGCTCGGTGAGATCACAGACACAGACCTCCCCGTCCTCGACGGTAGCCAGCATCGACACGATCCGGATGCGCGCGGGATCGGCCAGCACCTTCAACATTGCGGCGAGATCCTCAGCTTCGGTTCCGGTGAGACCCCCGGCGATCGGTGTGCAACACATTTCCATGAAACACATATTGACAGAGATCGATACGTATGGCAATGTCCCATCGATAGCGATCAATACATGATGCCGCTCCCAGGAAGGAACAACCGATGTCACGAGTCCAATTGGCAATCAACGTCACAGATGTTGACGCCGCCGTGGATTTCTATGAGAAGGTTTTTGGCACCCCCGTCACCAAGAGGCGTCCCGGCTATGCCAACTTCGCCATCGCCGAACCACCGCTGAAGCTTGTCCTCATCCAGAACACCGAAGGAGGAACTCTCAACCATTTAGGCGTGGAAGTGGAGTCGACCGGCGAGGTCAACCAGGCAACAAAGAAGTTCGTCGAAGACGGACTCACCACCTTCGAAGAACAAGGCGTCGAGTGTTGCTACGCCAAGCAGGACAAGGTGTGGCTCACCGACCCAGACGGTGCCGGGTGGGAGTTCTACACAGTGCTGGCGGACAGCCAGAACATGAACGACGAGGCAACCGACTGCTGCGGTCCCTCGACCACAGACACGGCCTGCTGCTCGGCCTGAAGTCGTGCGATGATGGCGGCGTGCCTGACGCCGCCATCATTCGCGCCACGGTCGAATCCGTGCTTCAGGCCCTTCCGATCGCACTCAACCCGTTCGATCGCACACAGCGAGTACTCGCCCGACTCGACCTGGACGGAACCGTCGCAGTCGTCGCGATCGGCAAGGCAGCCAGGTCCATGGCGGCAGCCGCTTTGGATCACCTCGGCGACCAAGTCGTCGGCGGGGTAATCGTCGCTCCGGACGATGCCCCCCTCCCCCCATTCGATGTTCTCGTCGGCTCCCATCCCGTCCCCGATGGGTCATCCGAGAGAGCAGGCCGAGCAGCGTTGTCCGTCGTAGCGCGCGGAGACCACGACCACCTGCTCGCCCTGATATCCGGCGGTGGTTCGGCGATGGCCGAGGTCCCGAAACGTCCCCTCGATGTGGGCTTGGTCGCTTCGATCGGACAGCGACTGATGCAGGCGGGCACTCCGATCCACGAACTCAACATCGTTCGCCGCCACCTCTCCGAGTTCAAGCACGGAGGGCTGAGCGGACATTCGAAGGTACCCGTGACCACTCTGGTGATCAGCGATGTGATCGACGGCCCGCCTTCGACTGTCGCTTCCGGACCGACCCTCTCCGACGAGTCGACAGCGCTCCACGCCTTGGCGATCCTCGAACGAAGACTCGGCCGTCCGATTCCCGAGCCAATACACATCGCGCTCGCCACACCCGTCGCCCACAGACCCAACGAGGCAGTCCACATAGTCGCCGATCGTCATACGGCCTATGCCGAGGCTTCGCACCGTCTCGCTCTCGCCGGTCTATCAGACTCGCGTCCCGTGCGCCTCGAAGGAGATGCGGTCGAGGCGGCTTGGCGCATGATCCGCACACCAGGCCTGACGATCGGCACTGGAGAGACCACCGTAAAGGTGACCGGAGAGGGCGTCGGAGGTCGGAACCAGCATGCGGCGTTGGCTGTCGCGGTGGAAATCGAAGGTGGGTCGACTGTCTTTGGCACGTTGGGAACCGACGGCGTGGACGGTCCGACGGACGCCGCCGGAGCAATCGTCGATGGATCCACGGCCGACCACCTCAGGCGTCTCGGCCTCGACCCGGTCGCGGCGCTGGCGGCCTGCGACTCACACCCCACCCTCGACGCGGTCGAATCTCTGATCCGCACCGGTCCCACCGGGACGAACGTGGCGGATGTGTGGATCTCCTACGTGCCCGCCACGACGTAACGGTCCCGACCCGCCAGGTCACGGCGGATCTCACACCAGGAAAAGCCAGAGAACATCGATTTGACCGCTTCCCCCTGATCCTCTCCGATCTCACACGCCACCACTGCTCCCCCGCTCAGCCAAACCGATGACTCGGTCGCGATCCGCTGGAGGACCTCAAGACCCGTCGGACCGGAGACCAGAGCCATCCGCGGCTCGCGTCGGACATCCTCGGGGAGGCGGGCCCACTCGGCGGCGGCGACATACGGCGGATTGGAAACGAGGAGATCCACTCGGCCAGCGAGCTCGGATTCGAGGGCGTCGAACAGGTCACCTTGTCGCCACTCAACCGATGGGGCGAGGGCAGCACCGTTGACCTGGGCCAGTTCGATCGCCGGTCCCGAAAGGTCGGTGCCTATGACCCGGGCGGCGGGGAAGCTCGATTGGAGCGCGATCGCGAGTGCACCCGACCCGGTACATAAGTCGACAACCAGCGTTGGATCGTCGATGACCCTTTGGGCGATCTCCCATAACCCCTCGGTCTCAGGACGAGGTACGAGGACCCGGGCATCGACCACCAGATCGAAAGGTCCGAACGCCGCGCTGCCCTCGAGATACTGGAGCGGCTCACCAGCAATTCGCCGATCGACCAATTTGCCGAATTCGATTTCGTCGACGCTGACCGCTCGCAGTCGAGCCAGTTCGTGCGGAGGCAGCCGGTTCACAGCGTGAGAGCCATACGGACGTGCGGGCCGATGTGTTCTACGTCGTAGACCTCCGAGGTCTCGGAGAACCCGGCGGCGGAGTAGAAGTCTCTAGCCAATGTGCGAGCACTACACCACACAACATCGGCACCAGAAGACCGAGCCTCGGCGAGCACAGCCTCCAACAGCAGTCTGCCCAACCCCCGACCAAGCTGGCTCTCTGACGTTGCCATCGCCCGCAGTCTCAGCGAAGAGACTCCACCTCGATCGGGTGACTGCTCCGGAATCAGGCCGGCTGTCCCAACGACGTCTCCTTCGCACATCGCCGCGAACCACACCGCGCCGGGAGCCGACTCACCTGGGCTGACCAACTCATCGAGACTCTGATGCGGTCGCAGGATCTGCTGGCGAAGCGGTCGAGTGACTGCGGGTTCAACTCGGCGGACATGGATGAGCCGCGGAGTAATAGGTGCGCTCACCGAAAGCATCACTGACACCGAACATGTCCGCTCGGTCAGATCAATTGCATGCATCAGGCGCTCCTCCGGCGCTTCAGAGGCAACCTGAAAATCGAGGTCGATCGCCGTGTAAACCCGGGGAACCCGATCGGAACGCTCGGCATCGGCGACCACATTCAAACCCGTCACGTCAAGGCGCATCTTTGCCAGCACCGAATCGATGGTCGAAGCGGCGCACGTGACCAAAGCGGAAAGCAGAAGCTCCATCGGAGCAGGGCCTGCTGCCTGTCCAGGCCGTTCATAAGCACCCGCCTCAACCCGGAAGCGAGCCTGGGAAGGGGTCGTCACCGAGAAGACCCCTTCCGACTCACGGGCTGCCCTCACAACACTTCGCATCTGTCCGAGGCTAGGAGCGGAATTCCGACGACAGGTGGCCTCATGCGTGGGAGACTGCCGGTCGCCATGCTCTCCGACCGCAACGCGCTCCGGGTCGCGCTCGCCCGATTCATCTCTAGGTCAGGGGCAGAGGCGGCATTCTTCGTCGGGATCTGGGGCAAGGCCGCCTATGAATTCGATGGAACGGCCGCCCAAATCGCCCTGGTCATCGCCGCGCTGGGAATCTCAGGGCTGATCGGTTCAGCCCTCGTCGGGATGCTGATCGACCGGTTCGACCCGCGCAAGGTCCTGATCGCCGCCGAGATCGTGTTCGTTCCCACGGCGCTCTCGTTGGTGTGGGCCGACAGTTTGAACATGCTCATAGCGCTGTCCGCGCTGCTCGGTCTCGTGACCGCGCCCGTCAACGCTTCGATCGCCTCATTTCCGCCCTTTCTCACAGACAACCCCGACCGCCTAGCCAAGATGAACTCGCTCGTCGAGATGTCCGGAATGGCGGCGCTCATCGTCGGTACTGCGATCGGAGGCGTACTTGCCAAGTGGGTGAGCATCGACGCGATCTTCGTGTTCGATGCCGTCAGTTCGGTGGTGGCGCTCATCGTGATTTACGGCGTTCGACTGGTGAGCGACACCCCCGACGAGGTCCCCCTCAAGCGTGACTCGATGCAAGAGCTAAAGGACGGCCTGCGGTTTTCGTTCGGCCACCACAGGCTGCGCTTCTACCTTCTTGCCGGCGCTGCCGTATGGAGCATGTTCGGGCTGTTCTCAGCACTCGAGCCTCTCTTCTTCCGCGACATCCTCAACGAGCCACCCGAAACGATCGGCTTCGTGAACACGATCTTCGGTATCGGTCTGGTCATCGGCACCTGGCTGGTGGGCCGCCTTCCGGCGCGAGTGCGCTCAGCTCGATTCGTCCTAGTCCTCGTCGCCAGCAACGGGCTGGGGGCCATCATCTACGTCGGCACGGACCGACTGCCCGTGGTCGTGGCGGGCGGGTTTATCTGGGCTGTGCTGATCGGCCTGTTCATCCCCATCTTCCGAACGATGCTGCACGTGAATTCTCCGCGAGCGATGGTTGGTCGTGTCATGGGTGTGTCCCAGATGCTCGCCGAGTTCGGAAAGCTCGGTCCCCTGGCGGCCGCTCCGGCCCTGGCGGCGGTATTCGGAGTCCAGCCCACGCTGGCCGGCGGTGGCATCGTTCTCGCCATCGTCGCGCTGTCCTTTTGGCGCACTGCCAAGCGACTGGACGAAACGCGGACTACGCCTGTAACGGTGGAACCGCCGATCGTCGCTCCCCGGATCAGCGAGATCTAGCCGGAATCGGCATCGACTCGGGCCGTCGGTAGCCTTCTCCGACCGTGGCATCCGCACCTCCCATCGACGTCGACTACTCGAAGAAGTGGATGGTGCTGGGGACCGTCGGATCCGGGGTCATCCTCGCCACAATCGACTCCTCGATAGTCAACGTCGCCCTGCCGACCATCGTTGACCGGTTCGATTCGACCTTCCGCGCCGTCCAGTGGATTCCCTTGGCCTATGTGTTGGTGATCGCCACGTTGACACTCGGAACCGGGCGCCTGGGTGACATCGTTGGAAAGAAACGCATTTACACAGCAGGCTTCGCGCTCTTCACCGTCGCTTCCGCCCTTTGTGGGCTTTCAACGAGCGTCAGCATGCTGATCGGTTTTCGGATCATCCAGGCTGTCGGAGCGGTCATGATCCTGTCGCTCGGCGCGGCGATTCTCACGGAAGGTTTCCCTCCCCACGAGCGCGGCAAAGCCCTCGGTTTCATCGGGACGTTCGTCTCAATCGGCATCATCACCGGACCTGCCGTCGGAGGCGTCCTCATCTCGTTCTACGACTGGCGTTCGATCTTTTTCGTGAACATCCCCGTGGGCATCATCGGAGTGATCATGGCCATCCGGTACGTGCCGAACACTCCTCCTCGCCCAGGCCAACGAATCGACATTCCCGGGATGGTGCTTCTCAGCGGAGCGCTATTCGCGTTCTCGTTTGCGGTGACGCGTGGCCAGGTAGCCGGTTTCGCCGATCCGCTCAACCTGACACTGTTCGCAGTTGCCGGCGTCGTCGTCTACCTGTGGTTCAAGGTAGAAAAGCGGGCGGACTCGCCGATGATCAAGCTCGATCTGTTCCGCAATCCGACCCTGTCGGTCAGCGTCCTCACCGGGTTCATGGTGTTCACCCTCGTTGCTCCGATGGTGTTCCTGCTCCCCTTCTATCTCGAAGGCGTCCTCGGGTTCGACATTCGCACTGTCGGATTGCTGTTGGGTGCAGCTCCCCTGGCGATCGGTGTGGTCGCACCTCTCGCCGGATCCCTGTCAGACCGCATTGGTATTCGGAAGCTGACATTGGCGGGGTTGCTGCTGACGACGGTCTCGTTCCTCGGGTTCCAGACACTCAGCGAGAGCACCGAGTGGTGGCACTTCGTACTCGTGATCCTGCCGCTCGGCATCGGAATGGGCGTGTTTCAGAGCCCGAACAACAGCGCAATCATGGGTGCGATGCCACCCGAATACGCCGGGCTCGGTGGCGGCATCCTTTCGATTACACGGCTGCTGGGCCAGGTGACTGGTGTCGCCGTGCTCGGCTCGCTCTGGTCGAGCCGAGTTGCCGCGATCGCCGGAAGCCAATTCGCCGGAGATGCGACGGCAGCCCCAGGGTCGGCCCAGGTCGCCGCCCTGCGTGAAGTCTTCCTGTGGGGCATCGGGATGCTGGCCGTCGCCCTAGCCATCGGAGTGTGGGGGCTGCGCCAGGAACGGGCCACGCGGTGAGCCGCCGATGGGCGTCCGTGGTCGTTTTCGGAGCTTCCGCTGGGGTGTTGGTGGTCGAACTGGCGGCAATCAGACTGCTCGCTCCGTATGTCGGTCAGTCCCTTGAAACGTTCACAGCCATCGTGACGACAGTCCTCGCGGGCATCTCGGTCGGAACCTGGATGGGCGGCCGGATTGCGGACCGTTCTGCCCACCTTCCTCACCTCATCGGAGCGGAACTGATAACAGGAGGGGCGCTGGCCATCCTCGTGGTGCCGATCGTCGCCTTGGTGGGGCCGGCGATCACATCAGCAGGCATAGGCGGGCTGGCGGCGATTTCGATGCTTGCGCTGTTTGCGCCGTCCGCCCTGCTCAGTGCAGTCTCCCCGGCAGTCGTCCGCCTGGCTCTGACGAATCTCGATGAGACCGGTTCGACGGTCGGTCGCTACTCGGCGATCGGTACGGCGGGCGCCATCGCCGGGTCGATCGCCACCGGATTCGTGCTCGTTCCCCTTCTCGGATCGAGTGCCATCGTGATCGGATCGGGAGCGCTGGCCGTGCTCGGCGGGGCGGCAATTCGGATTCGTAGCGCCGCTGTTCTAGCAATAGTCGCGATCGGTCTGGTCGCGGGAGGCTCTATCGCCGCGTGGGCGGGCAGTCGCTGCGACTACGAAACCCGGTACTACTGCGTGCGGATAGTCGACGACCCGAATCGAGAGTCAGGACGACACCTGTACCTCGACGACCTGTCTCACTCCTATGTCGATCTCGACGACCCGACCCACCTCGACTTCACGTACACGCGCATGCTGGCGGCTGTGATGGACGCGAGCACAACAGGGCAGGTAGACGTGACATTCATCGGCGGTGGGGCTTTCACCCTGCCTTCCTGGCTCGAAGCGACCCGGCCGGGGTCGACGTCGACAGTGCTCGAAGTCGACCCAGACCTTCTTCCAATCGTCGTACGCGAGATGCCACCGCCAGCGGGGATACCAACAGAGTTGATCATCGGGGACGGCCGAGCCTCGATGCGCGGGCTCGCCGACAACTCTGCCGACATCGTCATAGGCGACGCATTCGGGGGCCGAGCGGTGCCATGGCACCTAACGACAACCGAGTTCGCCGAGGAGATAGACCGAGTTCTACGTAACGACGGTTTGTACGCCGCCAACGTTATCGACGGCCCCCAACTGGACTTCGTGCGAGCGATGGCGGCCACCCTTCTACAGACATGGCCGGAGGTAGCTGTGTTGAGTCTGCCGGAGCGGTTCAGCGGCGGCGGGAACCTGGTGGTCGCTGCCTCGCACCGCCCGATCGATGCCGATCGGATCGTTGCGGAGTCGGGACTCCTGGGCCTTGAGGTAATCGTGCTGACCGGCGACGAGCTGGCGCATTTCGTGAG
>JBGTKD010000041.1:0-7852 GCA_041744795.1 Acidimicrobiia bacterium | reverse complement strand
CCAGGATGGACAGGGGGGAGCAGAGTCAGATCCCAGGGGCCGGCCCCCCCACCCCCAGAATCCTCACACAAAGGGGGAGCAGCCCGGCACGAAGTGACGGGCGAGGGGGGCGGTCCCGAAGGGAACGAAAGAAGAACAGGCCAGCCGGAGGCCAGACCATTTCAGCGGTGATCGACGGGCTCGCTTCGCTCACCGCCCCCCTTGGCCGGCTTCGCCGGCCTGTCCACACCACGCCGGTCGATGTCGTCGAGATTATTCGTCTTTTCGACGAACTGCTCGCCTGAAGTTGTGACGATCGACCCCATTGCTTGGGACATTCAGTGTCTCTGATAGGAGAAACTGGCTGATAGGTTCGGTGGAGCCGGTGCCAGTCACAACCTTCTCTCGATTTGTCGCCCTATTGGCTTTCGCCGCTCTCGCGGCAGGGCTGATCGCACTCGTGCGGCCCAAGACGTATTCCGATCTCGGATTTCGAAACGGTGTCGGACTCGCTGGGCTGATCGCCGCCACCGCCACAGCTGGCAGCCTCCTCTACTCGGAGTACTACCTGTTCGAACCATGCCAGTTGTGCTGGTATCAGCGCATAGCGATGTACCCGCTTGTCCTCACCCTCGGGATTGGGTGGTGGCGGGACGATCGGAGCGTCCTCCGGTACGCAATTCCACCAGCCGTCATCGGTGCGGGCCTCTCGCTGTGGCATATCGCTAACCAGTGGTACTTGACGGCCAACACCTGCGCTGTCGGTGCGTCTTGCAATGTGCGTTACGTAACTGAGTTCGGCTTTGTCACGATCCCGTTCATGGCAATGAGCGGATTTGTGGGCATCATCGGGTTGCTATTTGCAGTGAGGAAATCATGAATGGAAAGAGAATCGCCTGGATAATCGGTGGGATCGTTGCTGTTGCTGCGATAGCCGCTGCCCTGTCAGCAGAGTCCGGTTCGAACACCGCATATGGCGAGGTGGCGGTCGCCGGCGAATCGCTGCCTCGACTAGATCCCGCCATCGCCGATCCAGCAAGAGGGGTCATAGCCCCCACCATCGCAGGCGAAGCGATCACGGTCGCACCGCAGGGCACGCCCACCATCGTCTTGTTCTTGGCCCATTGGTGCCCTGCATGTCAGCGAGAGGTTCCCAATCTGACCGAGTGGGTCGAAACCAACGGAATGCCCCAGGGTTTGCAGCTGATCGGCGTCGCCACTTCGTCCTCGCCGAGCCAGGGCAACTTCCCCCCGTCTGCCTGGCTGGAGCGAGAGCGATTCCCCTTCCCGGTCATCTATGACGACGAGGCGGGAACGGCCGCAGCGGCATACGGTCTCAACGCTTTTCCCTACTGGGTCGTCCTCGACGGTGACGGGCGGGTAGTGGAGCGCTTCTCCGGCGGGCTACCCGACCAAGAGTCACTAACTCGACTCTTCGAGGCTGTGGCCGGACTCTGAACTAGACGTGCGGTGATGCTCACCGCACGACTCAGATTCAATCGGTGTCGGTTACCTGGCCGTGGTCGTCGATGAGCGAGGACACGAGCCGCTCGGCGGCGACCGAGAACGGCGAGATCACGATGTCCACGTGTTCTGCGTAAAAACGTTCGACATCGCCAGGGTTGTGGGCGGTAAGGGCGATCTTTCCCTCGTATCCGCTAGCTCGCAACGCATGGAGAAGAGAAACGTTTATGTCGCCGTTGGGCACGGTGCTCACAACCCACCTCGCTTGCTCCAGCGGGAGTGAGAGAGGGAACTCTGGATCTTCGGCGTCGCCGTAGACGACCGCACAACCCAGGTCCGTCGCACTACGAAGACCATCCGGGTCGACGTCGACGGCCATCACCTCCCAGCCAGCCTCTTGCAGCGACTTGACGATGATCGATCCGTGGCGCCCGATGCCATAGACCACGGCATCGATGTCGCCTTCCTCGTCGGAGTGGATTTCACTCGCCACGGTCCTCTTACGCTCGAAGACGGACAGGAACGGAGAGAGCCTGTCAAAGATTGGCTGGGAGTAGATGATCAGGTACGTCGAGAGGCCAATGGTGATAACCCCCACAGTCGTGACAAGGCCGAGAACGGACTCGTCAATATGACCCACACGCAAACCGAGGGCGACGAGGATCAACGAGAACTCCGAGATCTGGGCAACCGTGAGACCGGCCAGGAACGATGTGCGCTTCCTGTATCCCATCAAACCCATGATCACGAGGACGATCAGCGGATTTCCGACCAGTACGAAGAGAGAAAAGACAAGGGCCGGACCGATGGTCTCCCCAACCAGGCCCAACTGAAGCTGAGCGCCCAGATCGATGAAAAAGAACAGCAGCAGAAAGTCGCGCAGACTCACCAGACGCGAGGCGATCGCCTCCCTGTACGGCGTCCCGGCGAGTGTGAAACCGGCAAGGAACGCACCCACCTCCGTTGACAGGCCCAACTCGTCTCCGACGGTGGCCGCAACCAAAGCCCATGCCACTCCGAAGAGAATCAGGAGCTCCCGGTTGCGGGCGAGACGTCCGAGAATCACAGGAAGGACCCACCGGGTGACGGCAATCAGCGCAGCCACAAACGCGAAGCCTCGTATGAGCACCCCACCAAGCTGAGTGCTGACATCATCGGCGCCCGCCGCCCCGAGTGCGGTTATGACGATGAGAGCGATCACCACAACAATGTCTTGAACGATCAGGAATCCCACGGCGATGCGGCCGTGCAAGTCGTCCAGTTCGCGTTTGTCCGACAGGAGCTTGACGATGATGATCGTCGAGGAGAACGTGAGGGCTACGGCCACATAAACCGCCGCCACCTGGTCGAACCCCAGCGCCAGGGCGATCAAGTATCCGAACACCGAGGTGAAGAGCACCTGCCCCAGACCTGTTGCCAGAGCGACCGGACCTGTGGATCGGATATGCCTCGGGTCCAGTTTGAGTCCCACCAGGAACAAGAGGACGGCGATTCCCAGCTTGGCGAGCAACTCGATGTTCTCGGACTCGCCAACCCAGTCGAAGCCCGTCGGCCCGACCAGTATTCCGACTCCGATGAAGCCCACGATCAGGGGTTGGCGCAGGGTCATCGCCAAGGCTCCCACCACAACAGCCACGGCCATCAACGCGGCTAGCTGGGTGAAGCCTTCGAACAGCATCTTCGGATCCTAAAACACCCGCTGGTCGGCCCGACCAGTTGGTTTTCGGTCTGCGGGCGTCTCAGGGAGCCCGCCTGGTGTCATCGCCGACTCGATCGCCCGCGTGGAACTCCTGGGCGGTCCTCCTCCTTGACTCTTGGAGGTGGTGGCGCGTACCGAGTGTCGAGTCCGATAGCTAGTGGGGCGGCCGTGAACACCGACGAATAAGAACCAATCGTGATCCCGATCAGCAGGGCCAGGGCGAAGTCAGCCAGCGTGTCGCCGCCAAGTATGAACAGAGTGGCAAGGATGAGAGTCGCGCCCATGCCGGTGTTGATGGTCCTCGGGATGGTTTGCAGGCAGGCGTCGTTGGCGATCTGTTCGATCGGGTCGTCCGGCCTGAGTTCTCGCTGCTCACGGATGCGATCAAAAATGACCACAGAGTCGTTGAGCGAGTAGCCAACAACCGTGAGGAGCGCGGCGAGGAAAACCCCATCGAAGGTCTTGCCCAACCAGGCGAAAACTCCGATCAGGATGGCGACATCGTGAAACATCGCAACCACCGCTGCGAGACCCGTGGTCCAGCGGAATCGAATCGCCAAGTACCCCAACTGCAACACGAGCGCTATGCCCAGTGCCATAAGCGCCCGGGAACGCAACTCGGCTCCCAACGTCGGGCCGACGAACTGATCCCGCAGGAGGGTGGTCTCGCCAGCCACCGCTGTCACTATCTCCTGGAACCCTCGTTCCTCGTCGGCCCTCAACTGCTCGGTGCGAATCACGATTGTTCCCTGGCCGGACTCCTGGATTAGAGCTCGGGGAATTCCTCCCGCGGCGAGCGCGCTTCGCAGCTCGTCAATGTCGACCGGTCTGGCTGTCGAGTACTCGACGAGTCGACCTCCGAGGAACTCAAGACCGAAGTTGACCCCGGAAACGAAAAGACCGCTGAGGGCAACCGTGACGGCCACTACGGAGACCACCATCCAGCGCCGCCACTGTCCGAGCAGGTCCGGCCCACTCGTACGTAACCACTGTTGGAATGAGCGACCGAACGTCAAGCCCATGACACCGGGCCGCTCGCGGAACCAGGCGGACCGGGTGAGAATCTCGAGCAGGACCCGTGTTACGACCAGCGCCGAGAACATGGACACGATGACACCGACTGTCAGTGTGATGCCAAAGCCTCGCACCGCACCCGATGCAAGTGAAAACAGGACTAACGCCGCGATGAGCGTCGTCATATTGGCGTCGACGATGGCGCTCCATGCCCGGGAGAAGCCAGCCGCCAAGGAGTCGACGACCGAAGAGCCTTCGGCACTCTCCTCTTTTGCGCGCTCGTAGACCAGCACGTTGGCATCGACAGCCATCCCAACGGCGAGCACAAAACCGGCAACGCCAGGCAGGGTGAGAGTGGCTCCCATCAACGCCAGCACGGAGTACGCGACAAGGCCGTAGACACCGAGCGATAGAGCAGCGACCACACCCATCACTCGGTAGAAACCGATCATGTAGAGGATCGTCAGAGACGCCCCGATGAGAGTGGCTTGCACGCTGGCTTCGACAGCCGCCGCCCCCAGCGACGGACCGATCGTCCCCCGCTCGATCACTTCTACCGGCACCGGAAGGGCACCGGCCCTGATCAGCAGTCCTAGGTCGCGCGCCTCGGTCTCGCTGAAGCCACCGGTGATGAGAGTTCCCCCGCCAGTGATCCCGACCCCACACTGCACAGACAAGGCGACGCCTGGGCTCGAAATGACGGCCGAGTCGAGGACGATGGCGACTCGGCGAGTGGGATCTGCGGGGGGCGCACACGCCGCTTGAGCGGTCATCGCTTCCCACGCACTCGCCCCCGCCGATCGAAAGTCGATCGAGACAACCCATTGGGCTGACTGGGTGTCGAAGAATCCCGAAGAGTTCACGACATCGGCGCCGGACACAGCCACCGGGCCAAGGAGCAATTCCTCACCAGTGTCGGTCGGCAAGAGGAGGCCATCGACGTCATCAGGTCCGGTACCCGGCGGATAGGCGGCGACCACGGAATGGAACGTCAGTTGGGCGGTGCGGCCGATGAGTTCCACGGCTTCGTCAGGATCGTCGAGACCGGGAAGCTCGATGATGATCCGACGGTCCCCGGAAACCTGCAGCGTCGGTTCGGACACACCAAAGGCATCCACCCGACGACGAAGCACTTCGAGTGTGCGGGTAAGCACATCGGCATCGACCTGCACGTCGGCGGTGTCCTGGGCCTCGAGCACGACCTGGGTGCCACCCTGCAGATCGAGGCCGAGGCGAACAGGGAGTTCTGTGACGATGAATCCTGCGGCGGCCAGGGCAGCCACCGCAAAGAACAGTCTCCAACGCGAAATACCAGTCATGGACGCTCCGTAGCCAACGATGCGGGGCGGACCCTACCGACCGGACGCCCGAGCATGTGCTACCCAGGGTAATTGGGACGCCGGCGTCCCATCTGGCCCGCGGAAAGCGGCGTGTTCGAATCAGCTCAGAGAGCGCGGGCGGCGATGTCTAGTTCGTGATGGCGGAACTCGTGCGCCAGCCAGCGCATCGCATCTGCGACGGTGCCAGGCCCCCAATCGCCGTGAAGGAACTCTGCCGACTCTGAGAGGAGCTTGGTGGCGTCCAGCAACAGTTGCACGGCCTCACGCAACGCCCAGAGCCCGGGTTCGGTCGGAAGCTTGCGGTAGTTTCGAGCGGCAGCCAGCTCATCGGGATCGAACCCGATCAACTCGGACCCCGGATCATGCAGGATCTGGACCCATCGCTCGGCCCAAGCGCGAGCCAGGTCCGTCAGATGCCAAACATAGGCGGTGGCGTTCCATGATCCGTCTGGCTGGGTCGCCGTCCCGTCCCGCCCGTTGAGTTGCCCAGCGATGAGAACTGGGGCATCCCGGATGACCTTGAGGGTGTCATCGAAGTCGAGATCCCAAGCGAACTCGCACTCCGGACAACTGGCGGGCACATCCTCGCCATAGATCCACTCGAGTCCACCCTGGAGGAACAAAGTGCGGTCAGTCACGCCACCGATTGAACCACACCCCCACCCCCGCAACCACCCCGTAAAGGAAAAAGGGCGCCGCGAACCCAGGGGTGGTGGCGCCACCCAGGGGCGCCTGGAACCCAGGGTTCGCGGCGCCCTTTCGCGTCATGTGCACGCGGGCATGTTGATACGGGTGGCGTGACTGGAATCAGCAAAAGTGATGCGCGGAGAGGATCATCTACGGGTATCCGACTCCGACTGAGTGAACCGCTTGACTTCGAGCCAAGTCACGGCACCACCGACGCTGCCCGTTACTCGGCTCGCTCGCGACGTCCAACTACCGACCCAACAATTACCAGCCCAGCGGCGATGACAGCGCCAACGATCGCGAACCCCATGCCGTGGGACTGGTCGGGTCCCAATCCGCATGGCACGACGTAATCGAGCCAGGAGAAACACTCGGGCGGATCGCTGTCGTTGCCACTCACGGGAAGTAACAGGACGAATACGGCGATCGCCCCCAGGACTGCCGCGATCGCAGTCGACTTGATCGTCCTCACAGACGCTCCTATCTCTCTGGCTGCAGCGTACGACTTCCCAGGTGAGGGGACCCCCCTACCCGGGCCGGGCACACGATTCGTTTAGCGAGATGCCACAGCCGTGGCGACGTGCGAGTCTTTGGGACTAGGAGGAGTAGAGGTGCGGGAGACCAAGGCTGGCGTTGATCCGGAGTACCCGTCTGATGTTGCTGACCTGTTGCGGCTCGAGCCGAGGGCGACTACCTCGATGATTGCCTCTGACCACAACCGCTGAACGTGGCATTCCAACATCTGAAATCAGATCGATAATGCCCATTCGAGGACGCCAGTGGGTGCTCGCATTGGAGGATGCCCAAAAGCGATATGCGCTGGTGGTAGCCAACGAGTAGCACCTCTGGTAGTATCAGGGTATGAAGCTGAGTGTGAGTCTTCCCGACGGGGATGTCGAGTTCCTCGATCAGTATGCCAAGACCCAGGGGTTTGAATCCCGGTCCGCGGTCGTTCACAGGGCCGTTCGCCTGTTGCGTTCGACCGAGCTCGGTGCTGCCTACGCAGATGCGTGGAGCGAATGGTCCGAATCCGGCGAAGCTGCCGGATGGGATGTGGTCGCCGGTGACGGTCTGGCGACTGGCTGATGCTGCGCGGAGAGATACGGCTCGTCGATCTCGATCCGGCGCGAGCAGGCGAGGCGAACAACCGCCGGCCTGCGGTGCTTGTATCGAACGACGGAGCCAACTCCACCGCCGCGCAGCTGGGGCGGGGGGTGGTGACGGTGGTCCCGATCACGTCCAACATTGATCGGGTCTATCCGTTTCAGGTTTTGCTTCCCTCCGAACAATCTGGCCTTGGACGCGTATCGAAGGCTCAGGCTGAGCAGGTCCGATCTATTTCCGTGGAGCGGGTGATGGACAAGATCGGAACTGCCCCGCCGCAGTTGATGCTTGAGATCGACGAGGCGCTCCGTCTTCACTTGGCTCTCTAATCCAGATCACCTAGATCTCGCGCCCCTATTGCCCCGCGCCAACCAGGCGTCCGCTATCGGCACTGATGCGTGCGTCTGATAACCACCCGGCGTGTGGCGTTGGATGTCGAGCTGGGAGAAAGGGTTCAGGATGATTGTTGTTGTGGAGGGGCCAAGCGGGCCGCAATAGCAACGCGTATGTCGGGCATGAACGACAACGCGTTGAACGGTCGAAGACATGAGACACGAACAAAGCA
>JBGTKD010000040.1:0-3688 GCA_041744795.1 Acidimicrobiia bacterium | reverse complement strand
TTCTGGCGGGGGTGGCCATCGCTGACTGGCGGCTCAACCCCAGGCCGGCGCTGACATCGGAGTCGAAGGTCGGAACTGGAACAGCCTGGGCGTTGTTCCTCGCGGGAATTCTCTTCAACTTGGCCTTCATTCTCGACATGGAGGCGCTGATCCAGCTTGCGTCGATGCTCCAGGTGATCGGTGTCGTGGCTTTCATCGTTCGGATGCGAGAGAGCTTGAAGCCGAGTGCCTGGAAGGGAGCGGGAGTAGGCATCTATGCAAAGCTCTCTGTCGCATACCTGGCAATCGGGATCGCCCTGCTGGTCTACGTGGTGCAACTGTTCGTCAGCGGCGAACTGAACCCCGAAACGGGTGAAGGACCGATCGGGGTGCTGATCGCCTTCGACCACGCCATGTTCCTCGGGGTGATGACCAACGCTCTGTTCGCGGTGTTGGCAATCGGACTCGCCTACGACACCGCTCAGCGGATCATCGTGTGGGGTGTCAACGTCGGATTGGTTGGATTCCTGATTGGTCTATTTATCGACGAGCCGATGCTGAAGCGCATATTCACTCCGATCATGGGACTAGCCCTGATGATGGCTGTGGCCGTGTTCATGCGTAAACGAGAGGTGACGCCATCCGCCTGAGGATCGTCGTCGGACTTTCCGCGAACGTGGCGGCGTCGGCCTGCGGGTCGGCGCCGCCCGACGTCGACATGCTCGGTGGCCGGGAGGTCTATGCCACCTGCGCGGCGTGCCACGGAACTACTGGCACCGGAGGGGCAGGCCCGGCGCTGGCAGAAGTGCGTGAAACCTTCCCAGACTGCGAAACCCATATGCGGTGGATACGGCTCGGATCTGCCGAATGGATCGACCAGGTGGGACCTACCTACGGCACACAGGACAAGCCGGTCGACCAGGTCATGCCGTCGTTCAATTCTCTCGACGATCAGTCTCTGCGGCGCATCGCCATGTACCAGCGGGTGAGATTCGGGGGCGGAGATCTCGAGACTGAACGAGCTGCCTGCGGGCTCGGCTAAACGACCTCAGCGGTCGAGGCACTCCACAACGGCGCGGGCCGCCATCTCACACTCATCCAGCGTGGGCACCAAGGCAAGACGCAGATAGCCCTCGCCGCCCGGTCCAAAAGCCCGGCCAGGTGAGACCACTATCCCCGCATGCAACAACCGTGTCGCCGCTTCCACGTCGTCTTCTACTTTCAACCAGACATAGAGCCCGGCTTGAGAACCGACCACCTCAAGACCGGCAGTCCGAAAGGCTTCGCGAAGCAGACGTCGCTTCGCAGTGAAGATCTCGCGGCGCTCCCTCGCATGAAAGTCGTCTGACCATGCGGCGATGGCGGCGGCCTGGGTGAACTCAGGCGCCGCCGTACCAGTCGACGTGCGCAGCATGGTCAATGCCGCGATCGCTTCTGCGTCGCCGACAATCGCACCAGACCGATACCCAGTCATACCGGACCGCTTAGAAAGGCTCAGGTACGAGAGCACCCCTTCCGCTCCCGGGCCTGCGAGTTGCAACACCGATGAAGGCGGGTCGTCTTCGTAGAGGTCGGCGTAACACTCGTCCGAACACAGCAGCCCGCCGACCTCCCTGGTTCGGGCGATGAAATCCGCGATGACCTCGCCGGGCATCACAGAACCAGTGGGATTGTGCGGTGAGCAGATCCAAACCAGTCGAGCCGCTTCCCAATCTTCTGTCGAAATCTGTTCGGGTCTGAAAACAAGGTCGCCGGCGAGTGGCACTGCCACCCCCCGCGCCCCCGCGAACAGGGCGCCCCGCTCGTAGACCGAATACCCGGGTGTGGCCCATATGACGGCGTCCTCGGCATCGCGATCAACGAAAGCCAGAGCAGTCGAGAAGATCCCTTCCTTGGATCCGGTGGTCGGCATTATCTGTGTGGCGGGGTCGACCAGAACGCCGAAACGCCGGTCTACGTACCCGGCAATGGCTTCGCGCAGTTCCGGGAGGCCCTTCGTGGTCGGATACTGAGAGATCTCCGGCACAGCCGCTTTCAACGCCGCAGGGATGAAGGAGGGCGTTGGTTCACGAGGATCGCCGATGGAAAAGTCAATGAGCACCACGCCCCGTTGACGCATGTCCCTGGCGATGTCCTGCACCTGCGTGACCGGGTTGCCACCCAGTTGGTCGAGGATCGGGTTACGACGCATCATCGGAACGCTAGACCGCGGGAACCACTCCGACCTCACCGGCGTCACACCGGCATGCGAACCGTTTCAATCCTGACCGCCATTGTGTTGACTGCCTGCGCCGTCGGCGGGGCCGCAACGCCCGACCGGCCCATCGATCTGGCCTCCATGGAAGTCGGCTCGTGCGGTGACGCCTTCTTCTACTTCCTGAACGACTCAGGCACCCAGATGGTGACCATCGCCATCCCCGGCTTGGCGAACCGAGCCACCGAAGCGGCCGAGACAATCGACGAGTCCCATGCTGTTGGGGATCCAGGGCTAATCGCGACGTTGACATCCGGGTCGCACCTCGACCAGCTCGTCTGCAACGACGCGATCGAGTTCGACCCTGTCGTGGAGAGCGAGGTCGCAGCATCCCGGGGCCAGGTGCAGGTCTCAGCCGTCGCAAACCTTGACGCGCCGTCCCCCATGGACGTGGCACTCACCCGGGTTCAGTTGACGGTCACTGGTCTGACGTTCGGCGAGGTTGGGATTAACGCGGCGTCGTTCTCCGACCTGGAGGTCGGATGGTTCGCCGGCTGAATCAGATCCGCGCAGCGCTCAGCCTGATTCCGACTTCTTCGATCTGGTCCCGCCACGCCAGCCCGCGCAACCATTCGTCCGGAATCCCGCCACTGCCCCAGGCCGCTCCCGCCAATTGGCCACACACCGCACCCGTCGTATCCGCATCGTCGCCCAGGTTCACCGCAGCCAGAACCGCATCTGGGTAGGAGTCGTGCCGTGCGAATGCCCATAGCGCTGCTTCGAGAGACCTCACCACGTAGCCCGATCCGACTATCTCCGGTGGTTCGCGGCGCAGGTAGCTGCCGCTAACCACTTCCTTGACAGAGGGATGAAGCTCGTCGGGAAGCGAACTCCAGACTCCCCAAGCCGGATCAAGCACCTGTTCCTTGGTCTCGCCACTCACCAGGCTGGCGAGCATCACCCCGAACACCGCGCATGCCGAGATCGCCTGCGGTGCCCGGTGGGTGGGAAGGCTCGACTCGACGCAGAGGGCGACAAGCCCAGCTACGTCGTCGGGATAGCGATGAGAGGCGGCGATGGCGACCGGGGCGAGCCGCATGATCGAGCCATTCCCGGCGGCCTGTTCGCCCGGCTCGCCTGACCGACGGGCATCCATGGTCGATTCGAAGCGTCTCAGGGCAGAGGCAGTAGTCATCCCGATGTCGAAACACTCCCCTGTGACCGAGTAATGCCCGTCGCGCCACCAGTCGAGATACCTGCCGGCCTGGTCATCCAAGTCCCAACCAACGGCAAGAATCGAATCAGCCAACGCCAGGGCCATCGCCGTGTCGTCGGTCCACTCCCCGGCAGCCAGGCCGTGGGGACCTCCCCCTCGCAACCCCGTGACAGGCGGGAACGTCCCCGGCGCCATGAACTCGACCGCCGCGCCCAGAGCATCACCCACCGCTAATCCGAGAAGCGCTCCTGCCGCCCGTTGTTCGTCGCCTCTGAGTGGCTGGCCCATTGCCCGAGCGT
>JBGTKD010000039.1:0-1941 GCA_041744795.1 Acidimicrobiia bacterium | reverse complement strand
AAGACGCTGGCAGGGAACCCCGTCGATTTGTGGATTCAGCAATTGCCCGCCCATCAAGGGGTCTCCATCCGGGACCGGGTGCGTGATCGTGAACGAATAAGGGCCTGCGGCAGCAACGGCAGTTCTCGCCGTAAGAGGGTCACATCCACCGACGAATACCGCTGAGCAGTTTGGGGGAGTTTGCGCACCGCCCGAATCGGCCAGATTCAACAACAGGTAGTCCCACGCCACCTGACACGCCTCGTCGGCCTTGGAGCCTGCAGAAACGTCCATAGCCATCACGCCCGCAGTGGACGCAGCGTCGGAGGCTAAACGATCGGCTCGAAGATCGAATCGGAGTGCTGAGAGGTCGACGGCGATGGCCACGATGCCCAGCAACAGCAGCATGCTGGCGGCGACCAAGATCATCGTTGCTCCCCGCTCGAGTTCGGCCGGCCGCTTCATGAACCCAGCGCCGATTCGAATCGACTGACGGCGTCCGATTGCAGTGTCACGGTTCGAGAGAACGCGACTACGTCGAAGTCAATGTCCCGCTCGACGCGCACTTGGACACGGCGCTCGGTACTTGGACGGCCGTCAGGGAAACAGGGCGCATTCGGATAGGTGACGACGCCTGCAGTGTCGACCCGGCTCGCTGTGGAATCCGTTGCGAGAGTCCCGTTCGGGTGGACGTAGGCGACACATATCACGAGACCCGGTGTCGACGGGTCCAGGGAACCTGTTGCGTTCTCGACCGTTTGGGCGGACACTGCATCCAGCCAAGCTTCCAGCGATCCGAAGTTGGACACCGGGAGCGTGGCGGCAAAGCGACCCGATTCCCGGGCGGCGTGGGTGAGCGAGATCTGGTGGTTGTAAGCGAGTCCGACGCTAACGATGCCCAGCAGAAGCATCAGGAGAAGCGGCAGGAGCAGCGCAAGTTCAACCAGGGCAGCCCCTCGCTGACGCGTCTCGTCCCTCCGCATGATGTAGCCTCCCCAGCCCATCGCTGCTCCCTAGCCTAGATCTTTGGACCTACATCGCAACAGTCGATTTCGCGCGAACTGCGTTACAACCCCGCGAAAACGATGCCACTGATGGTGGTCTTGAGGGGCCCGGAAACCACGAGTCGGTCAACTCGGGGGCGGCCTTCGGATGACTCGAGGAGGATCTCACCGCCGGGCCACGTGATGGTATGACCGTCAGCGCTTCCGTCCAGGACGTCGCGGTAGAAGGCCACACCTGCTTCAGGTTCGGGCGTGGCGATCACAATCCGCTCGAGCGTTGCGTGCGACTCCGACGTCCTGACTGCGTCCTGATCCCACCAGGGTCCGTCACCGTCGAAGATCATAAGGCCTTCCGGAAGCGTCTCCAGCCACTGCGACATCGGAGGCTCGAGCATGTCGGATTGGGCGATCTGGATGACGGTGCCGTGGGCGTCTTTGGGATGGATGAACATCTCCTTCCATCCGCCAGAGAAGTTCACCCCGACCGGTTCGATGCCGAGGCCCTGCAGACGAGCCCGTTCGGCGACCACATCGTCGGTCTTGAAGGTGATGTGATGCACGCCGCCTCCGGTCGCCGCGATGAAACGCTCCAGAAAGTCGTTGTTCTCCGGCTGGAACGGTTCGAGGACCTCGACGGTCATTCCCGCCTCTCCCCGACCGAGCCTGATCTGCATCGCCCGGAAGCCCGCCCTGGGCGGTGTTCCGCCACTCAGGACCAGTCCACCCAGTTCCCCTGTGAGCGCCGCCAGCACCGGACGGTGGTCCGGTGCGGCGATCGCAACGTGGTCGAGCTTCACATCCGGTCGATCATCGCCGAGGCGAACTCCGAGGTCTGCACCTCATTGGCGTCGTCCATCAGGCGGGCGAAGTCGTAGGTGACGATCTTGTCATCAATCGTCTTCTCCAGGCTTGAGACGATCAGGTCCGCGGCCTCGGTCCAAGCCATGTAGCGAAGCAT
>JBGTKD010000038.1:0-2153 GCA_041744795.1 Acidimicrobiia bacterium | reverse complement strand
CGTCGTCGACATCCTCCCGGTGGTTGGCGTGCATCTGAAGGAGGCGGCCGAGCCGCTCCTTCTTGCCTGAGGTCGTGTTGATGACGGTGTCACCCTTGGAGGCGTGCCCCGAGTAGACCCGGAAGTACGTGAGCTTTCCGACGTGCGGGTCCGACATGATCTTGAAGGCGAGCGCAGAAAACGGCTCGGAGTCATCTGCGGCCCGGGACAGTTCCTTGTCCTCGTCGCCTGGCTTGAAGCCAGTGACAGGGGGAAGGTCAAGCGGGCTGGGCAGGTAAGCGACGATGGCGTCCAGCAGTAGCTGCACTCCCTTGTTCTTGAACGCAGAGCCGCAGAGAACGGGCACGAAGGCGTGATCGAGCGTCCCCTTGCGAATGCCGGCCTTGATCTGTGGGATCGACAACTCACCGGTTTCGAGATAGGCCTCCAGGAGTACCTCATCGGTCTCGGCAATCATCTCCACCATGGCGGCCCGGTACTCGGTTGCCTTGTCCTGAAGGTCGGCAGGGACGTCGGTGGTCTCCCAAATCTTCCCGTCGTCACCCTTCCAGAAGTGAGCCTTCATCTCGACCAGGTCCACGACACCGACGAAGTCGGCCTCGGTACCGATCGGAAGTTGCAGCACGAGGGGGGTGGCTGCGAGTCGGTCGATGATCGACTGAACGTCGAAGTAGAAGTCGGCGCCCGTGCGGTCGAGCTTGTTGATGAAGCACATTCGGGGGACGCCATACCGATCCGCCTGACGCCACACGGTCTCTGACTGCGGTTCGACTCCTGCGACGCCGTCAAAGACGGCCACCGCTCCGTCGAGCACCCGGAGAGAGCGCTCGACCTCAACGGTGAAGTCGACGTGGCCGGGAGTGTCGATGATGTTGATGGTGTGGTCATGCCACAGACAAGTAGTCGCAGCCGAGGTGATGGTGATGCCCCGCTCCTGCTCCTGCTCCATCCAGTCCATGGTGGCCGCACCGTCGTGGACCTCACCGATCTTGTAGGACTTACCGGTGTAGTAGAGGATTCGTTCCGTCAACGTGGTCTTTCCGGCGTCGATATGCGCCATGATCCCTATGTTGCGGGTACGGCTGAGCGGCACCGTACGAAGGTGCGACAGCGCGTCGTTTCCGTTACTCATTTCCTCTGCTCTCCGGTCGTTATGGACTTGTCAGAAACCTGTGGCCGTCGCCGGCGAATCGCCGCGACGGCGCGCCCGCTACCAGCGGTAGTGGGCGAAGGCCTTGTTGGACTCGGCCATCTTGTGGATGTCTTCTTTACGCTTCATCGCGGCCCCGGTGTTGTTCGAGGCGTCGAGAATCTCATTGGCGAGGCGGGCGGCCATCGTGGGCTCGCGGCGGCGGCGAGCGAAATTCACCAGCCAGCGCACAGCGAGCGTGTTCGAACGACGGGGCGGGACCTCGACAGGAACTTGGTAGGACGAGCCACCGACCCGGCGAGAACGAACCTCGACCGATGGACGGAGATTGTCGATTGCCCGCTTCAGCACGTTGACAGGGTCCTGGTTGGCGCGGCGCTCGATGATCTCGAGTGCGTCGTAGACGATCGTGCGAGCCGTGTCCTTCTTGCCCTTCAGCAGAACCTTGTTGATGACCTGGCTGACGAGCACCGAACGGAACACGGGATCCGGCTCGATGGGACGCTTCTGGGCGGGTGCTCTCCGCATCTACTTCTCCTTCTTGGCGCCGTAGCGGGAGCGGGCTTGCTTCCGCTTAGTGACGCCGGAAGCGTCGAGGGTGCCGCGGATGACCTTGTAGCGGACACCGGGGAGGTCGCGAACGCGACCGCCACGGACCAAAACGATCGAGTGCTCCTGAAGGTTGTGGCCCTCACCAGGGATGTAGGCGGTGACTTCCATACCGGAGGACAGCCGAACACGACAGACTTTCCGAAGAGCGGAGTTCGGCTTCTTCGGGGTCACCGTGTACACGCGCGTGCAGACACCACGACGCTGCGGCGCTCCGGCCAGACCAGCAGTCTTGTTCTTCTTCTTCTTCTTCTGCCTGCCATCGCGAACGAGCTGTTCGATCGTCGGCATGTTTCTCCTTACGCGGGCGACCGGCGCACGACACGCCGGATCTAGAGACCCGAGTCGTCGGACACCGACCTGGTTCTTTCTGACCTCGGGCCAGGGGCATTGG
>JBGTKD010000037.1:0-6032 GCA_041744795.1 Acidimicrobiia bacterium | reverse complement strand
ATCGCGCCAGACTTCCTCAAGGGAGCCACGGGGCACGATGGGTGGGTTCTTCTTTGTGTCAGGCAGGTCCGGATGTTCGATCCGCACCCGCTCATCAGGGTCGACGGCCATCGCCGTCTCCTTTCTGTCGGACGGGCACGGTGCCCGCGGGGTCAGCTGGTGAAGATCTCGTACCGGTCGGTCGAGAAGAAAGCTGGAGGCTGTACTCCGTCGTCTCGGGCAATCCCCGAACCGTCAGCCAAACGGATCTTGGTTGTCGCTCGTCCGGTGACTGTTGGGGCCCATCCGACGAGCGCAGCCCGGACGGCATGCTGCATCGCTTGGGCGTGCGCGGCTGATCCACCAACGGAGGTCACCTGGAAGAGGTACACGTCGATCTGGTGGGGGTCGCCGATGGACCCTTCGAAGCTCTCCAATATTGGATGGACGACTGCGTAGGCGGTGGTGCCGAGAGCTTTCGCTGCACCGGTCGGCGCTTCGGAACGTCCGATCGCCGCACCCGTCTGGGTTTCAAGACGGGTCACGATCGCCGCATACAGTGGCCCAGGGTTGTGGGCGGTGTACGTCATAGTCTGAGCTTGTCGATCGCCAACTTGGCAGCACCGTCAGCCGCGCGAGGGAGCGTCGACTGAATGGCCTGCACATCAAAGGGCTGGGGTGCCATATGTGATGTCCCTCGCGCGACATATACGCCGTAGTCGACCCCCACCTCAACCCCCTGGTCGGTGGGTTGGATCGACTCGGCGAGGGTGCCGGTTCGCCGCGGGGCACGCTGTTTCATATCCGCGGCAAGCTTCGGCGCCCACTCGTTGATCCATTCCCTCTCCAACTCTTGGATGTCGCCGGCCTGGTCGAGACGCTGAGCGAACCGTTCGATCTGAGAGAAATCAGCCATCTTGGGTGTCCTCACATTCGAGAACCCGGACGGTGTTGTACGAGTCGGTTCGGATGTTTCGCACTACCAGCACCTTCCCGTCGAGCGCCCCGTCATGGGTCGAGGTGATCGTCACCCGGTCGTCGACTTTGATCCCGGTCGTCCCGTGGGGGAGCCGGACCCGGATGGCACGGAACTCCAGCTGCCGGTCGCCTGCTATCGCGTCAGACGCTTGATATGCCCGCGCCGAACAGACACCTGTGTAGACCGTCGTGTAGGTCGGGGTGCGGACGGTGCCAACGATCGTCTCACCCGTCACCCGCGCGATAACGCAGGAGTCGATGAGCATCGACGGCCACCGTGTCTGGGCCTGCGCGATAATCCCTTGCAGGCTCATGCCACACCGAACCGCTTCCGCCTGTAAGGGACAGCCTTGGCCATCTCTGCCGGCGCATCAACCGACCCCGCCACAGACGACGCCGAACCGTAAGTCACCGAGTAGTCGCCAATCGACTCCTGGACGATCCCACCGGACGTTCCAGCACCGGTTGAAAGGGCCACAGCAGCGTCCAAGGTGGCCTGCTTGATCGCGGATGGGACGGCCGCCCAACCCCAGCGAGCTGTCACCTCGACCGTCGCCCGCCGGCTGTTCGGCCAGTACCGGCTGATGGTCATCAGGTCCGAGTACGGCCAGCCGGTCTGCCCGTTGACCACCCCGTCCGGTGGGCGAGGGTCAACTCCGACGATATCCCAGGCCGCGCCGTTCACATTGACAGCCAGATCGGTGATCGTGTGGAAGTCGTCGACCGGAAGCCGACGGGGGTCCACCGCGCGGAAGCGCCGCGCGGTGGCCGTGTCGGTCTTGTTGAACTGGCGTCCGGTGAACGTCTCCACAGCCCTCGACGCCGAGTCGAGTAGGGCCGTGAACGTCCCGTCATCGGTGGCACCGAGCCGGGCTTCTAGTTCGGCAACACTGGCGTAGGAATCGCCGAGCGCCATCGGTCAGACCTGAATCCAGGTGACCGTGCCGTCAGTGACCGTCTCGCCGTAGCCGGGGGCGGTCGGTTCGGTGGCACCGTGCGACGTTCCAGCCACGGTGACCTTCAACAGCTCACCTGTCGACAGCTCGGTGTAGTCACCGGCCGCATAGGCGGTAGAGATCGCCCAGGTGGTGCCCATGAGGGTACGACCCATGAAGTCCTTGTTGTCGGCGATGACGGATCGTCCGATGGTGTCGGTGGCATCGCTGGTGCCGGGGGTGGCGTTGACGAGATCCCGTCCGAGGTGATCCCGCAGTCTGAGTGTGGTGACCATTGGTTACTTCTCCTTCGGTGCTTCGACCGGTTCGGCCTTCTCGGCCTTCTTCGCGGCCCTCTCCAACTTGGAGATCTGCGACTGGAGGTTCTTCGAGCGTTCTTCGGTGCCGGCCTGGTCGCTGATCGCCAGGTTTCGACGTAGTGCGTTGAGTACGAGATCGGACATGGGGTTCTCCCTTCGGGGATGGCTCCCCTCGCGCGGTATCGCGCGAGGGGAGCCAATCGCGATCAGGTCGCGGTCAGTTCGATGATTCCGCCGTCGTCGATGGTCAGCGGAGTGAAGTACCCCGCATATGCCACCTGGACGCCCATCACCGAAGGCTCGGTCACTTGCAGGGTTCCGACGCGCTGCTCGAACACCTCGATAGCCGAGGTGGAGAACAGGAACGCCTTACCCGATGCAAGGCCAGCCGACATCACGGTCTGTATGCCGGAGATGCCCCCGACCTGTCCAGAGCCGTAGTTTCCGGCTCGCAGACCTTCGCCGTCCTCCGTCACACCCCATACCGGGGGGAACAGCGGACCGAAGGTTTCGAGACGATCCGGGGCGACTGCGAGCACGAGACGACCCATGCCCTTCGTCACCGCGTAGATGTCGCCGACAGCAGACCACAGGGCCGCACGCACGGTCGCAGCGGTCGGTGAGGCACCGTATCCGACTGCGACGGCAGTTGATGCGTCCAGCTCGGCGCCGAGAGCGGCTTCGGTCTGGATGGCGTACTGCGCTGCGAGATCCTGGATGATGATGTCCATGATCTGACCGTTCGAGAAGTCGATGTTCTGCCGGGAGACGTTGACGTAACCGCCATAGGTCACGGCGTTGGCCGTGAGGCGGGTGATCGTCATCTTCTGGCTGACCAGTTCCAACTTCTCATCTGCGGCCGCACCAGCGGCACCCTGAACATCCACCAACGTGTTCTGTGAGACCTTCGGGCGGTGCCAGGTCGCTCCGGGGAGCGGCTGGGGTCCAACCGCCTGCACCATCGGCCGGGCAGCGTCGATGAAGTTGACGACTCCACCAACGATGGGGTCTGGGATGACTCCCAGGTTGTCCGTCGTCTTCTGATGCGCGGCGGCACGATGGAACACCTCGAGGCGTTCCGATGCCGTACGATCGCCGAGAGCCGACTTGTACGCATCGAGGGCGTACGCACCGGCGGACCGGTACTCGACCCCGTCGGGGGCTGCACGCCGGGTAGAGATCGCCAGGTCGAGCTGCTTCGCGCGAGTGCTGAACTGACCGATCACCTTGTCGGTGGCGTCGTAGCCTTCCAGAGACTCGTTGATCTCCTTCATGCGGTTCGTCAACGCACCGAGGGTCGACTTTTCGGACTCGTTAGGCTCGCGATTTTCCTTGTCGACGTGACCGAGGATGGCCTCGTATGCCGACTTCTTCTCGTCAAGCTCACCTTCGAGCTTGCGGATGACAGTGTCCAATGCGGACATGGTTGCTCCTAAATAGATACGGGAGGGACCGTCGCCCGCTCGGCGACTTGAAAGGCTCGACCTACGCTCTAGGCCGAATGGTTGAGGCGTTCCAACGCCCGCAGATATGCGGGATCAGCCCACGCCTCATCCAAGATTTGTGCTTGGGGCGACGCTTCCGCCGCCGGGCCCGACTGATCCGCACGAACAGCCAGCACTTGGGCACCTGCAAACGCCGGCGCCTCAACCAGACTCAAATGATCGAGGAACGCTCGGAGAACTTCACGGAGTCGGGTACGGCGCATCACCCGAATGTCATCGGGGGCCTTGATGCGGTAGCCGACTGAGGGTGAGATCATGTCTTCTGCGGCGAGGGCGAGGGTTTCGTCTCCCCGGTCGGTCATGGCGATCTTCGCCCGCGCTATAAGCCCGGCCTCGGCCTGGGAGTCGACGAAGACGAGCTTGCCGACCGTATTTCCCATCACATGCTCCCGGTTCACCCGGACACGGCCCACAGAATCCTCCAGGCCGTCGAACGCTCCACGCCGGAACACTTCACGCCACACCTCGCCACGCCACGGCACTTCGGCCTCCTGATCCCAGGGGACGGCGATCAGGTCGATGAGGCGTTGCTTCATGTCAATGTCAGCGAGTACCGAATCGTTACGAACGAAGGTCTCGGCGGGGTCAATGAAACTCATGGAAGGTCGCCTCCTGTGAGAGCGGTAGTGGGTGCGTCCCCGGTGAGCCGTTCCCCTCGGCGGGCCTCTTCGACCGTCATGATCCCGGCCTCGACCAGTTTCACCAGCGATTCGGCTCGTTCGTTGAAAGCGGGGCGGGTGTATTCGTCACGATTGAGTTCGGCGGTCTGACCTCGCGCGAGCGCCCACCCCGACAGGGCGGCCATGACGTGAGCGGCTTTCGGGCGGAGCGACGCGCGATCGTGGAAGTCGAACAGTGATGACACGTTCGAGTAGGTCATCGAATCGCCACCGGACGGCAGGCCGACCAGGAACGGGGGTACACCCAGCATCACCGCGATACGGGACTCGGTGAACTGTGAGATCTCCAGCATCGCCATGTCCTTCGGTGACATCGCCTGATGTGTTTTTAGTGCCGCCCCGGAATCCAGCACGGCGGGAGCTCCGAGGTTGTGGACCCGTGATGCCATCCACTGGTTGAGGAGGTCCTGGGCGTCTTCTGTGGTGAGCGAATCTTCGGTCTCGAGGGTGTAGTGAGGAACGCCGCCCGACGTGGCGATCTCCCGCACATACTTGGCGAGAACCCCCGCTGTGAGCATCCGTGCGCCGGCAGACTCCAACGGGCCGACCCCGCGCGAGCCGTCAGTTGTCGACTTGTACCTGATATGCAGAATGTCGTCGGTGACGTCGGGACCGGTGGAACCGCCCAGCCGGTAGGTGCGACGTCCTCGCGCGAGGTCGACGTCCACCATCCACGGTGGGATCACCCGGAACGTCTGCGGGAACCCGTCAGCGAAGAACGTCATCGGCAGAACGAACGCCTCACCCTGCTGGTAGTCCCAGAACAGTTGCTTGGCGAACTCATGCCATGACGTGTAGATCGACGGGTCAGGGTTGCCCATCCAGGCCGGCGGTTCGATGATCTCGCCGTTTCTCGTCCGATACACCGGCATCGAGGACAGGACCGAGGCATTCAGGTCGAGACACGTCCATGCGACGTCCACTAGCTCGTTGAAGCGTGAACCGAAGTCCCAGTTAGGGGTTGACCATTCGGCGGGCCACCCGGACCAGGGGGACGCCGACACGCGGGGGAGGGAGCGAACCTCCACCGGCTCATCGAACGATGACGCGTCCAAACCGTCTGGGTCGCCAGGGTTCCAGTCGGGTACGCCGACCGTCGATCCGGGGTTGGCGTTGGCGGTAATCCCTGAATGGTTGGGGCTGCCTGTGAGCCAAGTCCAGAAACTCATGTGGCCTCCTGGCTCATGCGGCGGTCGGTTCTGCGGCCAGCTGGAACAGTCCGGCGGCTATGACGATGACCGCCCCGCCGACTGTCGCGCGACATTCCCAGCCATACACGCCCGGCGCGATAGTCAGGTCGGCGGTGGACAGCGCCACCGAGATCTCGAGGCCGGCACCACCCGCAGTCGGAGCGAACGTAGCAACAGTCACATCGGCGACTTGGAAGACGGTTCCAGTCAGGTCGCCGGGTGTCAGCGCCGTATCGACGTCGATAAGGATCGAAAGCGGCCGGTTCTGGAAGGCGTGGATCGTGGTGCGGGGAACGTGGGCCATCTAAATCCTTCCTGCGACACTGCCGACTTTGATACGACCCGGCACATGCCGCGTGCCGTTGATGGCACCGGGGACCGTCACAACGGGGCTCGCCCCGGACACTTGAGTAACGCCGACAGCTCCGGACACTTGTGTGACGCC
>JBGTKD010000036.1:0-9107 GCA_041744795.1 Acidimicrobiia bacterium | reverse complement strand
CGCCACCTCCACGTCATCCTCCTGTAAGGCCCCCGCGTACCCAGGGCCAGAGACGCCGGCGTCCCATCTGGCCGAGGAAAAGACGACCCCCCGACCGAACCGCGGGCTCCAGGCGCCCTCCAGGGGCGCCACCAACCCTGGGTTCGCGGCGTCCTTTTACCAGTTGGCGGCGAGGTACTTGGTTTCTAGGAACTCGAGCATGCCCCAGTGGCCGCCTTCGCGGCCGAGACCGCTCTGCTTGACACCGCCGAAGGGAGCCGCCGGGTCCGAGATGAGGCCCCGGTTCACACCGACCATGCCCGCCTCGATCGCCTCCGACACACGCAACGCCGTGGCGAGGTCCCCCGAATAGACGTAGGCCGCCAGCCCGTGGATTGTGTCATTTGCCAACGAGACCGCCTGGTCTTCGGTCTCGAACTCCACGATCGGGGCGATCGGGCCGAAGATCTCGCGCTGAAGAACAGGCGAGTCAGGGCTGACCCCGCTGATGACCGTCGGCTCGAAGAAGAAACCGGGCCGGTCAGGCGCGTGTCCCCCGGTCACCACCGAAGCGCCGCCACCGGTGGTCAGGTCGACAACCTCGACCATGTCGTTCTGGGCGGACCGGTTTATCAGCGGACCGAGGTCGACGGCGGGGTCGAGGCCCGGTCCGACACGCAACGCGGCCATTGCCTCGCCGAGCATCCGTGAGAACTCCTTGGCAACACCGGCCTGCGCGTACACGCGATTGGCGGCGATGCAGGACTGTCCGCCGTTGCGCATCTTGGCGATCATCGCCCCTTCGACGGCCGCGCCGAGATCGGCGTCGTCGAAGACGACGAACGGGGCATTGCCTCCCAACTCCATCGAACAATTGACGATCCGTGCTGCCGCTTGTTCGAGCAGGATCCGACCTACCTCGGTAGACCCGGTGAACGACAGCTTGCGAACCCGGTCGTCACTGAGCATTGCCCCGACGACTTTTGAGGACCGGTTGGACGGAACCACGTTGAGCACCCCGTCGGGCAGACCCGCCTCGGCCATGATCGCGGCGATCGCCAGAGACGTCAGCGGAGTGTCCGACGCCGGCTTGAGGATCATCGTGCAGCCTGCCGCAACCGCCGGCCCGATCTTACGGGTGGCCATCGCCGCCGGGAAGTTCCAGGGCGTGATCAACAGCGACACGCCCACGGGTTGGGAGATGGAGATGATCCGCTTGTCGCCCCCTGGAGCAACAACTAGTGAGCCGTCATTGCGCACCGCCTCACCCGAGTACCAGCGGAAAAACTCTGCCGCGTAGGCCACTTCGGCTTTGGCCTCGGACCGCGCCTTGCCCATTTCGAGAACTATCAGGTCGGCCAGCGAATCGGACCTTTGCGTCATGAGCTCGAAGGTTCGGCGTAGAACTTCGCTTCTTTCTCGTGGGCTGGAAGCGGCCCAGCCCGGCCCGGCGGCTGCGGCGGCGTCGACCGCGGCAGTCGCATCCGAAACGGACCCGCTGGCGATCGATGCGATCGACTCGCCGGTCGACGGATCAAGTACATCCATCTGTTCGTCATCGGAAGCCTCGATCCACGAACCACCGATCAGCAGTCCGCCCCTAGACGTGAGTTCTTCGAGTACTTCCATTCGCTCTTTCCTTCGTCCCACTCGTTCCCGGTCATCGGATCCGGCTCGATTTGGCGCCACCGTAGCCCTCCGCCAGGCCGGTCGGGTAGGGCGCACTCGCACCGATCTCCTAGGATTGGTCCCGTCCCATGACCCCCGGATCTTCGCCCTACCGCGCCCTGTCGATCGGCCCGCTTCAAGTCTGGCCGCCGGTTGTTCTCGCCCCCATGGCGGGAGTTACGAACGCGCCGTTCCGTCGGTTGTGTCGCCAGCACGGAGCCGGCCTGTACGTGAACGAGATGATCGGGGCGCGAGCACTGGTCAACGGCGATCCCAAGACCACCCATCTTGCGGCGTTCCCTCCCGACGAAACCCCCCGTTCGATTCAGCTCTACGGAACCTCACCCGAACCGGTGGCCGAGGCCGTGGCGTTGCTGGTTTCCGAACAAGGCGCAGACCACATCGACCTGAACTTTGGCTGCCCGGCACCCAAGATCACCCGGCACGGTGGCGGAGCCGCACTTCCTTACCGCTTGGATCTGTTCCGCAGCATCGTCCGAGCTGCTGTGCAGAGCGCGGGCAACGTCCCGATAACTGTGAAGTACCGCAAGGGGATCGACGACGACCACCTGACCTACCTGGCTGCCGGCCGGGTTGCCGAGGAGGAAGGCGTGGCGGCCGTCGGACTGCACGCCCGCACCGCCGAACAGCTCTATTCGGGCTCGGCGGACTGGTCGGCCATCGCTCGGCTCAAGGAGACGCTGTCGGTCCCTGTGCTCGGGAACGGCGACATCTGGGAGGCAGCAGACGCCCTACGGATGGTGGCCGAAACAGGGTGCGACGGCGTGATCGTCGGCCGGGGATGTCTGGGGAGGCCGTGGCTCTTCGGTGACCTCGCCCGCGCCTTCGAAGGCGATCTGACGGTGTCGGTGCCCACCTTGGGCGAGGTCTGTGACGTGATGATGGAACACGCTCGGTTGCTGATCGAGTGGTTCGACCTGTTCACCGGCATCCGGTCGTTTCGCAAACACACCGGCTGGTACTTGAAGGGCTACCCGGCCGGTCCTGAGGTGCGTCGGCAGTTGTCGGTCGTCGAGGACCTCGCTGAGTTGGGCGCGATCCTCGCCCAACTTGACCAGTCCGCACTTCCCCACGAGGGGGCGACTCGCATGACCCGCGGCCACTCTCACGGTCCCCGCCCTGTTCGGCTCCCCCACCGCTACCTGGAAGGTGAGTGGGATGAGGCGGTACCCGCCGAAGCCGAACTCGCCGTCTCCGGCGGCTGAAACTCGGGCGTCCTCAGCGGGACTCGGTGTGGGATTGGGGCTCGACAGACTCTCCTTCGACCACTGACCCCTGGGCTGTGTACACGATGATCAGGTCGTTGTCCGTGATGGCCTGAGCAACCTGAGTCGCCATTCGTCGCAGACTTATTCGATCGGGCCGGATCGGAACGACGACGACGTCGCCAGCACGCACGTGTTCCTTGATCGCGACTGCCAGGCGGCGCGAATCGAAGGTTGTGTCGTCGTCATTCAACTCGAGCGCGACCTGAGCCTCGCGGACCATGTCCTCGTCGTTGGTCGCACCAAGAATCCGGATCGCCAGATTCTCCTGACTCGCCAATCGCGAACAGGTTTGCAGTGCCAACTGCAGACCGGCGCGTCCTGCGGGAGTGGCGCTCTCATCGGAGAGCGCCAGCAGGATGCTTCGCCAACGTCCTGAGTCGAAGCGCCCGATGAGCATCGGGACCGACACCTTTGCGAGCACCGCGTCGACGACCCCGCCGAACAGGGCCTCCCTGCGGCTCGTATGCCCCTTCCAGCCAAGCACGACTAGCGATCCCTCTTGTTCGACGAGAGTGTGCAGGATCCCCTTGGAGGGGGTCTCGTCGATGCGAAAGACTGCCGTGACATCTGCTCCTGCTTGCAGACCAAACGCCTCGGTCTCAGCAGTGCTCGCTTGCAGTTGACTCATCATCGCCGGCCCAGTGTCGAGCGAGGCCACGGTGAGAGGTACGACTCGGCCGGAATCGCGGTGTGCCATGGCCGCGGCGAGGCGCATCAGCGGAGCGCGGGATTCGGGTCGGCTCACAGGAACAACGACGACGTCGCCTATCGGCTGGGGCCGGTCGGGGCGCCTGAGTCGCGGGGCGGCCCGGTCCGCCACCCACGAGGTGGCTAGTGAGCTGACGAGGATCACGAGGATCACGGCGTTGACTACCTGCGTGTCCACGAGCCCGACTTCGAAGCCGACGACGATTGCCGCCAGCGTCGCAGCCGCTTGCGAGCCGGACAACGAGAACATGGCTCCGATTTCGACAGTCTCGTACCCCAGCAGGCGACCGGACAAAAATGCGGCCAGCAGCTTTGCCCCAAGAGCCATGGCGGTGAAGGCGGCGGAGAGCCGGAGGGTGTCGACGTCGGTGATGATTGAGGGGTCGATCAGCATTCCAACCGAGATGAGGAACAGGGGGATGAGCAGGCTGGAGCCGAGAAATTCGATTCGATCCATCAGATGGCTCCGGTTCGGTATGAACCGGTTGAGGGCGAGTCCGGCCAGGAACGCGCCAATGATCGACTCGATGCCCGCAAGTTCTGCGAGTCCCGACGATGCGAACAATGCAGTCAACACGAACATCACGCGAACTGATCGGTCCTGGCCGATACCTGTGAAGAACCATCTAGCTAGTGCCGGAAGGGCGTACATGATTAGCCCGACGAGGATGATCAACGAGAGTGTCATCGTTGCCCAGAAGGCTGGACTGAGATCGCCCTGATCGGCACGCACCACCACTACGAGCACGAGCAACGCAGCCGTGTCTGTGACGATGGTGGCCCCGACGGAGGCCGCTACCGCACGGTTGCCTTGGGTACCGAACCGCCGGAACACCGGATAGGTGAGAAGTGTGTGTGATGCCCAGCACGAGGCAATGAGAATCGAAGAGAGGAGCCCGAAGCCGAGGGCGAGGACGGCCAAAAAGCTGATGGTCATCGGGATGACGAACGTCGCTATTCCGAACACCACCGCATCTCGACGGTGGGCGACGAACTCATCGAGGTCAAGTTCCAGTCCGGCAAGAAACATCAGATAGAGAAGTCCTGCGGAGCCGAGAAGTGCGATGGCGCCTTGTCGTTCCACCAGTCCAAGCACGGCAGGACCTATGACCGTGCCGGCGATCACGAGTGCGGCGATTCGCGGAATTCGGGCACGTTCGGCCAGCATCGGTACTACGAGCATCACCGAGAACAGCAAGGCAAAAACCCATGCAGTGTTCTGAAGTGGCAAGGGCGGTAGGTGGATGAGTGGCATGGGACTCCTTCGGCCCTCCGGCCGTCTGCCAGGGAGCCGTACCCAGCTTCGACTCCTCCCTATGTTGCCTACGGGGTTAGCTGACGGGCTCGGGCCGGAAGGTGGCCCTATCTCGAGAGAATTCGCCCCCGTTCGATGGGTCCCCCGCTCCGGTGTCGGAACCGGATTCGGTTGCGACAGAAGATAACGAAACAGCGGGAAACTTGGCGCAGATTGGCAAGGTGACGTCACCTAGTCTGCCGACGTGGTTTCGAAGCGGCTGGAGCCTTTCCGTGTGTCGATCTTTTCGGAGATCACCGCCGCCGCCCACGCCTCCGGGGCCGTGGACCTCGGGCAGGGATATCCGTCTTGGGAAGGACCGAGCTTCGCCAAGGACGAAGCCATTCGAGCGCTCGCCGAAGAGTCGAACCAGTACCCGCCCTACATCGGAATACCCGAACTCCGGCAGGCCGTAGCGGACCGCTGGAAGCTCGACACCGGTGTCGAGATCGATCCGGGAGCGTCAGTGACTGTGACTTCGGGCTGCACTGAGGCGCTCGCGGCAACCTTCATCGGAACGTTCGATCCGGGTGACGAGGTCGTCCTCTTCGAGCCGTCCTACGACGCCTATCCCGTCGGGTGTGCACTGTCGGGCGCAGTCCCGCGATTCGTGACGCTCCACAGTCCTGACTGGTCGATCGACCCCGTCGAACTGCGAGCGGCGTTCTCGGAGCGGACGGCCGCCATTCTCGTCAACACTCCGCACAACCCGACGGGGAAGATGTTCACCGCCGCCGAGTTGGCTTTGATCGCCGAACTGGCGACCGAATTCGATGCGCTAGTCATCACCGATGAGGTGTATGAGCGCATCACCTACGCCGGGGAGCACATCAGGATCGCGACTCTTCCAGGGATGTGGGACCGCACACTCACCTTGTCGTCGATCGCCAAGTCGTTTTCGCTGACAGGCTGGAAGACAGGATGGGCGGTCGGTCCGGAGCGCCTGATCGCCAATATCCGGTCCGCCAAGCAGTTCCTCACGTTCACGACTCCCAATCCGATGCAGTACGGGGCTGCCGCCGCCCTGCGCGCCCCGCAGTCCTACTTCGAAGACCTTCGGTCGATGTATCTGGGCAAGCGAGATCGTTTGGTCGATGGGCTGGCGAAGCTCGGCTTCGGAGTCCGGTCACCCGAAGGCGCCTATTACATCCTGGCCGACCACACCGAATTCGGTCTGGGCGATGACGTGGCGTTCGTCAAGCATCTGATCTCAGAAGTTGGTGTCGCCGCTATCCCGCCGTCGGCGTTTTATCACACGTCGGATGAGGGCTCCCGGCTAGTCCGTTTCGCCTTCTGTAAGTCAGATGAGGTCCTCGACGAGGCCCTGGAACGGCTCAGCCACCTCACCTAACCGGCTACACCCCCGCCTTCCGTGGGCCAGATGGGCGCCGGCGTCCGTTTTAACCCTGGGTAGCGGGGACGAGGAGGACTTTGCCGGTGGTTTGGCGGCCCTCGAGGGCGCGGTGGGCTTCGGCGGCTTGCGACATCGGGAAGCGTGAGCCGATCCTCACCGTCAGCCTGCCCTCGCCGATCCAGGCGAAGAGATCGGCAGTGCGCCTCAGGAGCTCTCCCCGCGTTGCGATGTAGTGCGCCATGGTCGGCCTGGTCAGGAAAAGCGATCCGGCGCGAGAGAGCGTGAGCGGGGCTATCGGAGGGACAGCACCCGACGCGTTTCCGAACTGCACCATCATCCCTCGCGGGCGGAGAAGCTGCAGCGACCGATCGAAGACGCTCTGGCCTACACCGTCGTACACGACGTCGAGGGTGTTCTTCCCGGCGATTGCCTCCACGAGATCGCCGAAGTCGACGTCTCGATACAGGATCACATGGTCAGCCCCTGCCGCCGCGGCGAACTCGGCTTTTGCTTCCGAACCGACCGTTGTGAAGACTTCCGCCCCGCGCATCTTGGCGATCTGGATCAACAGCAGCCCCACGCCACCCGCTCCGGCATGGATTAGGCACCTCGACCCTGGCTGCAACGGAAACGTGTCGGTGGCGAGGTAGTGAGCGGTTATCCCTTGCAACATGACCGCCGCCGCAGTCTCCAGCGAGACGTCCGCCGGTACGGGAACGAGTTGGGAGGAAGCCACAGCCACCCGTTCGGCGTTGGCCCCGATACCGCCTGCCCATCCAACGCGGTCGCCCACTGACACAGTCGTGACGTCCCCACCTATCGAATTGACCACCCCAGCGCCTTCCGCGCCCGGCGTGAGCGGGAGGTCCATCGGGTAGAGGCCGGTTCGGTGGTAGGTGTCAATGAAGTTCAGTCCTGCGGCTGCCACCTCCACGATCGCTTGATCCGGTCCGGCATTCGGCTCATCGGTGTCCGTCCATTCGAGGACTTCGGGTCCTCCGAGCTTCGATATTCGTATGGCTTTCATGGGGCTTCCTCGGGTCGGGTGATGTCCCAACCGCGCCGGGTCAGTTCCTCTACAAGAGCGGCGTCAGAGAAGGTCGTCAACTCCGGCTGCCACTCCAGATGCACTGGCCGGTCCGACTCCAACAGTCGCTCGACTGTGTCCCGGATCGTGCGGGCCCATGCGCGTCCGGATGCCTCGCCCTCCAGCGACGTGGTCGAGTCAGGGTTGACCGTGTACACGCGTACCTCCGGGTGGGGGTTGGTCCGCGATCCTGTCTCCCCGTAGGCCATTAGGACACTTCCTGCGGGCACGTCCTGAATGCCACCGTCGTTTATGAAGTCACCGACAAAAGCCCAACCGGATGACTTGGTTGGGTCTACCGAATAGACGACCTTTGCCCAGTGCTTGCGGCGATGGTCACCAACAATCGGGACCTCGACCGCGACGAGAGGGGCTTGTACCGACATCGCCTCCGAGCGTATACCCAGTGTCCACGGACGTGAACCACCACGGCTCGGCCCCCTAGAGATATGGTCCGTCCCGAAGGGTCGCCATTCGGACGGTCTGTCGCACTACCGTTGCGTCATGGCACGGTTGAGGCTGTTCGCCGGGCTGCGTGACCTCGCAGGTACGGGCAACCTGGAGATAGAAGGCGACACTGTCGCCGACGTTCTGGACGCTGCCACTCGTCGATTCGGCGACGGATTCGCTTCTGGCCTAGAAAGCGCCCGCGTATGGCTCAACGGGGAAGAGGCCAATCCCGACGACGTTGTCGGTCCATCCGACGAAGTAGCCCTCATCCCCCCGGTGTCCGGCGGCTCGCATTCCTTGGACTCTCCCCCAACGATCAGCGGACTCGCACTGATCGCTCCCGTGGCTGTCGTCGTGGTCCTAGTCCTTGCCAACATTGCTTCCGATCCCAAGTGGTGGCCCGTCGCGGTCGTGGCGCTAGTGACGGCCTGGGTGGTCGATGTCGTGGAGATCCTCACCGGGCGTGGGCGCGAGTTCCCGTTGGCCCCGACTCTGCTCGCGATGCTGTCCACGGTCGTCGCCGTGTGGACCTTGGGCGGCGTGGGCCTAGGTGTCGCGTTGGCTGCAGCGGTAATTCTTCCGCTCGTCTGGGGTGTGGCCAGTGACGGATCGAGGATGGTCCAAATTCTTGGGCCATCCATCCTGTTGACATTCGTGGCTTGTATGGCCATCGGTTCGCTCGTGCTGACGGCTGGCTCGGTGCCAGCTGCGCGAGTCATCGGCGTCTATCTGGCGATCATGGCCGTGTCGATCGTCGCGGCCGGGTTGATGGATCGGTTCCAGCACCTGCCAATTGGCGACCCGTTCACCCTGACGTCGATGATCGCCGTGGTTACTGCGCTTGTCGCAGCCGCGATCTGGGATCTCGACATGGTGACTTTCCTCATCGTGGGCTTGGTCACGGCGGTTTCCCTGGTCGCGGGTCGGGGTCTGGGCTCACTTCTTAGGACACGCCAACTAGTGCTCATCGAAAGGCCACCAGGCATGTTGTCGGTTCTAGACGGCATGATCCTTGCCGGAGCTCTTTACCTCCCGGTACTTCGTCTGGCGGGTTGACCGGCTTCTTTACCGGGGCCGTGAGGGCACTCCGAGTTCCCTCGGACCAGCTCTACGAGTACTGTTTTGTTGATGTCCACCCGGAGTTTGCTCCGCGGGCTCTCGTTCTTCCTTGTTGCGGTTATGGCCAGTTCGACCGCGCAACCGAACGCGCTCTCCGTGACCAAGGCCGAGGTCGACGCTGCGTGCGCCGACTCGTCCCAGGCGTATGCCGCCTATCAG
>JBGTKD010000035.1:0-4986 GCA_041744795.1 Acidimicrobiia bacterium | reverse complement strand
TACGAGCCCTCGCTAACCGCCTCGTCGGCATCCTCCACGGCTGCCTCAAACACCGCACCCTCTACGACGAAGACACCGCCTGGGCACATCAACAAACACAAGCCGCTTGACACTTACAACCAAGGGGTGTCTGGGTACGCGAATTGGGCTTGGGGGCGAGCGATCGATTCGACTGACGTCGAAACGGGCCGGATCAGGCGGCGGCGCGGCGTGCCCCGGCAAATCCTCGGTAGGCATCCCATATACACATCGCGGCGATGATCGCCACCGTTACCCAAGCTGAAATCGTCAGCGATTCGTAAGCGGCCAAGTCGTCAGAGTTGATCAAGCCCCCGCTCAGAGCCCACACCCACCACGCGGCGAAGCAGACGTTCACAGTTGCATTGGCGCCAGCTAATGGGTACGACCACTTCCCGACGTGGAGCTTGCCTAGTTCCAAGATGAGAGAGAGGGCCAACAGCCCCAACAGCACCGGGATGGCCCGATCCCACGCATCAGGGTCGACGAATGGAAAGGCGACGTTTCGGACGCTGAGAGTCAAGGCGAACAGCACAGCGATCACGACCATCGAACCGATCACCTCTCCGAGGCGGAACTGCCGGTCGGGAACCCTGGGGAGGCGGTCGAGGGACCACTGAGCCCTCTTGGTCAGCGGCTCGAGGTCGGCGGCTGCTGCGTCATCCCGCTCGGCTACCACGAAACCCACAGTGGTCCATACGACCACATTCAACGCGGCTATCAGTCCCGTCCAGAGACCTCCGAGGATGGCTCCGACCGGGCCCTCGCCGGTGACGAAGTGGACAACCGCCGCGACCGTGCCGGCGAGGAGTGGGATCACAACGAGGAGCTTGCGCATCAATCGCAACCACGGCAGATAGAAACGAGGTCCGATGAGATAGAGCGGCCGGTCCGAGTAGTCGGCGGCGATGAGGGCTGGATCACCCAAGTCGGTAAGGACGGCGGTCTCCGCAGCCGATGGCTCCTCACCCTGCTCGACCTTGGCTTCGATGGCGTCGTCGATCGCGGCCCGCAACTCCCGGTCGACATCACTACGAAGGTTCTCGGGAATCGAGCCGAGCACCGTGGCGACGTAGCGATTCTTTAACTCACTCACTTGTTTCTCCAGTACGAAAATGCTCTATCGAGCGGCTGATCGCCGACCAGTCGTCGAGCAGCAGCCCTGCGACTTCGGTGCCGGCGTCGGTAGTCCGGTAGTACTTGCGCGGCCTCGGGTCGTTGGTGACCCACTCGCTGCTCACCAACCCCTGACGTTCGAGACGACGGAGCAGTGGATAGAGGGTGTTGGCGTCCGTCTCCACGCCAGCCGATTCGAGGGTGCTCACCAGCGCGTATCCGTAATCGGGCTCTCGAAGAGCCAGCAGGCAAACCAACACCACCGATCCTCGTCTGAGCTCCTGTCGGAGCGTGTCCAGAAGTTCCTGATCTACCATGTCGGCGTGATGATACTGTGTGTCATACAGTATTGTAAAAGCGGCAGGTTGGTACGTCGGTAATCGCCCCATCAGACCGAAAAAGCAAGCTCGTGTGAGTCGGAAACGAATGCCAATGAGCTGTCGTGCTGCTGTCTAAGCCCTAACGGCGCAAAGAGCCTTTGTCAGTTGGTGAGGCCGTAACCGGCCCGCGGCGAGCCCGATGCCGACGAGAAGCGGGACTATCAGGTTCATGGCTGCGCTTCCTCTTAGAGGTGGGATGCCCAGGCGGATGCTTTCGATCATCCAAGTTGAGAAGGTGGTGAACCCTCCAAGAAACCCGGCCGCGACGAGGGTGGCGCTGGTTTGGAGATCGTCGATCCCTGCGACGCTGCCAATGAGAAAGGCGCCCGACAAGTTCACAGCAAGCGTCCCCAGGGGAAAATCGTTATCGACCCGCTGCTGGACGAAGCCGGCCAACAGGTAGCGGGCGACGGCTCCCAAGGCGCCAGCAATTGTGACGAGCAGGATCATCTGGTCGACCCGAGTCGCTGGCCAGCCAGTGCGAGAATAAGACCACCGACTATCGAGATTGCGACATAACCGACCGCGGCGGCCGCTTGGTGCCGCCCGAGGAGATCGACAACCTCGATGCTGAAGGCTGAAAAGGTGGTGAACGATCCGAACACCCCAATCCCCCAGAAGTGAAGCGACAGCGGACGGGTGAACCCCTGTTCAAGGCGGACCAGGTGGTAGCCGATCAGCAGCGAACCTGCCAGGTTCACGATCAGAGTTGCGACCGGGAACCGCCCAGGCTCTGCCGGTAAGAGATAGCCGACTCCGGCGCGGCAAGCCGAACCGATGATTCCGCCGGCCATAACTGCGATCCAGGGACGATGGAACCGGGGGGAAGTGATTGTTCGAAATGGCATGGCTTTGCGATCGTCAGGAGCCATCAGCCATTAAGGCGGTTCCGGCGAGCCCCATCGCCTTGTACGAACCCTAGTGCCCTGGCATGTCGGGAGCGGATTGGACGGGCGGGCGGAAAACAGCCGACACGCGCATCCTGCGGCGATGAGCAGCAGACTGTCGAAACCACCAGTCCTTCCCCTCCGTCGGGTGGGATCCGACCTGGGTATCGTGAGAGCTGAAAGCGAGAGGTGAGTTGTGCATCGCCTGCTGTGGATCTTGCAAATTGTCTTCGGAGTTTACTTCGTGGCGATTGGCATCATGCACTTCGTCCTCCCCGATGGTCTGCCAGAGGCGATGTCATGGATGTATGACCTCCCCGAGACATTGCACGTCATAGCGGGCACTGCCGAGACTCTCGGTGGTCTCGGCCTCATCCTTCCCGGACTTACCCGCGTTCGGCCCCAACTGACGTGGATGGCGGCGTTCGGCCTGGCGATCGTCATGCTCGGGGCGATGGTGTGGCACATAGGAAGAGGCGAGTACGTGCAGATGGCGCTCAACCTCGTCAACGTCGCCGTTCTCGTCTTCATCGGCTACGGGCGGCTCCGTTTGCACCCTCTGCGATCGTCCTAATCACAGGTATCCCTGAGCCGCACGGACCATCCGGTCGGCCGCGACAGCAATCCGCCCCGAACGCGTTTCGACATCAGTCCCCCGTCTTTTCCTCCAAAGCAGCGTCGCGCTCCAATACTGCAAGGCGCTCGTAGTAATCGGGGAACTCTCGGAGGTGAGCCAAGGCAATCTTCGCTGTTATCACGGGGTCGTCACCGCTCACATCTAGGTCGGGGAACCGGGTTCCGTGCTCCAACTCGACATTCATGCCGTTTCGTACATCCTCCAAGCCATACAGCTCATCAGATATGTCAACACCCGCAGCCGCCAACGCCGCCGCCGCATCATCACTGGTAAACATTGCTCCTCCCAACTGGAGACATCGCACAATCCCCCGCCGCCTCATTACTCCGAGGCGGCTCTTCAGGAAATCCTGATCGGCCGGCTGTCGGCGTCCTGGAGCATCGAAAAGGATGCATCTCAGAGGTCTCAGGCATCGATCATCTCTTCATGTCTCGAGCATTGACCGAGTTGATATCTTCCACCAGAGGCAAAAGTCATTTCGACCTTGAACCACTAGACCGGGGCTCATCGCCGCGTCTTGCTGTGAGGACATCGGTGGCAGGAGCGGCTAGCCGTCGATACGGCCGTTCGCCTCCTCCACTACCGCCATCAGCTCGTGGAGATTGACGTCCTCCAGCGACGTCTTCCTCGGCTCGGGCCCAGAGAATCCTGGTCTCGTGGTCTCCGCTCTCACCGTCACGGAGCAGACACTCAGGATTTCCGATCAGCGGCGGCCTCTGCCCTTTCATCCCTCTTGGTGATGACTATGACCACTGCCCACAATGAGAGTTGAGAGCCGACGGCAGCGACGTAGCTGCCAGAGGCGAGCATGAAGCCCGCTGCCAGCGGAACAGTGTTGAAAGCGGCATGGATCACGATCGCAAGGAACACGCTCCTGGTGTTGGCGTAGAACCAAGTATGCAGAATGGACATGGCGACGATGCCAATGCCGAACCCCGCGAAGGACGTCACCATCAAAAAGGGCTCCATGCCTTGTTGTGCGAACAAGATGAGTACTACCGGCAGGTGCCAGAGGGCCCAAGGCACGCCCACGGCCCATCCGACGTCCCACAGGCTGCGGCCTGGTAGGAGCCGATCTAGCAGATAGCCCCGCCAGCCCGGCTCCTCCAGTCCGGCAGTGAAGATCTGGAATACGAAGAAGACCACTAGGAAGACTCCGAGACGTTGGAGTGAGGGGGCGTCCGAGTCGAGACCGGTGACGGCGGCCAGGGCGAGAGCGGGCACCGCGGTCACGGCGATGAGAATGAGCAGGACGCGTAGGTACCAGGACGATCCGACCCGGACCACCCTGATCCGACGGACTAGGTCTTGCGGGCTGGTAGTTGGGTCTACCGCGCTGGCGATAAACCCAGCGATAAGCGGACCGTAGACAGCCAGCAGCGCCAAACCGGATACGCCGAGCAGTGGACCAAGCGAGCCTTCGTCGAACAGCGCGGTCCACACCAACTCCTCGTTGAAAACTAGATTCTCGCCCCACCTGCGTGCAAGGAACCAGGCGCTGAGCCACATGGTCCAGGAGAAGCCGTAGGCAACGACAAGGAAGACGAGGTGCTCCAGCCGAAGCACGGCCATCCGGTCGCCGGGCGAAGACGAGTCAGTTGCCATGGGGCTTGGGCGTGAGTCTTTGAGGCCTCATGCGACCCGCAGTTTGGCATCAGACGGCCGGATCCGCAGCTCGGCCCACCACCGCGCGTGCCAAAGCGTCCGGGTGGCGGGCTAGGCAGAGAGGTCGCCGCGTACCGACCCCTCTCCCTAATCGTCCTCAACTTCCTTGAGGGAGGCCGAGTAGACCTTCGCTGGCCACGACGGTCTAAGGCGGTCAATCCCTTCCTGGTGTGACCACTGAGACACGCCGGTAGACCGCCACACGCCGCTTGGCGAATAGGGGCAATTTGCCTCTGTCAACGGGCGTCTGAATAGCGGATAAATGGGTCATGCGTTGGGTGAA
>JBGTKD010000034.1:0-4607 GCA_041744795.1 Acidimicrobiia bacterium | reverse complement strand
GCAGTCGTCGCATCCTCCGACGGCGCATACGATGGGCAGATGTCCGTCTCGCAGTCCCTGAATCCGTTCAGTTGATCCACGATCGGTTCGGTCGCAGCCGCCGGCGTCGACGGTGGCTTCTTCCAACGGCTGTGGTCTTCGTCGTCATCGCGGCCATCGGGCTGAGCCAGGTCGCTACGCCTTCGTCTCCTCTCATCGCAGAGGATGTTCGGTCGCGGGCGATGGAGGTGTCACGTCGCGCAGATGGGTTCCGAGACATGCTCGTCCGCATGGGCTCCGTGGATCGGGTCGAACTGACGACAGTGACCGACGAGGCACTCACCCGGATCTCGAGCGTTAGGACATTCCTGGCCGGATTTGAAGACGGCCCTGGCGAGATCGCCGGCGTGGTTGTCCTCTTCGATCTCGCCCTGTCCTCGTGGGCTGAAGGAACCCAGGGCCTGGCTGAACACCTGCTGGCGGCCGCGGACGGGGATCCGTCGCTCGGCCTTTCGGATTTGATCATCGATGATCTCTTGGAGATTCGGGCCGGAGACAGGCTCTATCAGCGAGCCGTCATTGCACTGGCCGCCGCCGATATCACCCAGCCTGTCTCGCCGATGCCAGAGGTCCGGTTTCTGCCGGAGGGTTACCCGATTGTGCCGGGTGCTCGGACGCTCTTGGCTCAAGCCCAGGTGGAGGGATCTCCCCTCGCGCTGAACGCCTCGTTGATACTGGAACAGGTGACGACGGTGCCGGAGTGGGTACTGGACACCGAGGGCTCCCTCGTCCTGGACGCCTCCGAAGAGTTGGTAGTGCGAGTGATCGTTACGAACTCAGGCAACGCCGCGTCAGATCCGATGACGCTGGTGATCGAGGTGGTTGGCGGCGACGGGTCCGCCCAAACGACCTCTTTGCCAGTCGCCGTTCTGGCTGCGGGGGCGAAAACAACAGTTACTTTCGACCCGCTCGCCGTGACACCCGGCCGCTCCTATTCACTTGTCGTCCGGCTAGAACTGGCGCCCGGTCTGGTTGCTGACAGCCGCACCCTGCTGTTCAGGGTGAATGAGGGCACTGTGGTGAACACCTCCACGACAGAGGGCGGCTGACGACGCCGTCTTGGGGATCGGTACCATCGTTGGGGCAATGATTGATATCAGCGTTCTCCGAACCGATCCATCCGCTTTGGAGCGTTCGCTCGCCCGCCGAGGCGTGGACATCGATGTTGCTGAATTGGTCACTCTCGATGGGGAAGTACGGCGGGTGCGCCACGAATCAGAGAGCCTGCGAGCCGAGCAGCGGAAAGCCGGCGAACACATCGCCCGGCTGGAAGGCGAAGAGAAGGCTCAGGCAATAGCCGAACAGGCGAGGGTGAAGGAACGTTTCGAAGAGCTCTCATCCCGCGCTGATGAACTACAGGCTCAGTTCGATCTCCTTTGGGTGACTGTTCCCAACCTCGTGGACGACTCAGCGGCCGAAGGTTTTACCGATGCAGACAACGTCGAGATCTCTCGGAAGGGAGACATCCGTCCGTTCGACTTCGAGCCGAAGGATCACGCCCAACTCGGCTCGGACCTCGACATCATCGATACCGACCGCGGCGCGAAGGTCTCGGGCAGTCGGTTCGGATACTTGAAGGGCAAGGCTGTCCTGTTGGAGTTTGCTCTGGTCCGGTTCGCGATGGAGAAACTGGTGGCCGCCGGTTTCACTCCTATGGCGCCACCGGTGCTCGTGCGGGAACAGGCTCTGTTTGGTACGGGTTTCTTCCCTGGGGATCGAGAACAGGTCTATGAGATCCAGGCCGACGACCTGTACCTCGTCGGTACGTCCGAAGTGCCGATGGCCGCCTACCACGCCGATGAGATTCTCGACTCAGAACAACTGCCGATCCGCTACGCCGGGTTTTCCAGTTGTTTCCGCCGAGAGGCGGGCACATATGGGAAGGACACGGCAGGAATCTTCCGTGTCCATCAGTTCGACAAGGTCGAGATGTTCGCCTTCGTGCTCCCCGAGAGCTCTCAACAAGAACATGACCGCCTGTTGGCAATCGAAGAAGAGATTGTCTCCGCGTATGAGATCCCCTATCGGGTTGTGAACGTTGCTGCTGGCGACTTGGGCGCTTCAGCGGCGAAGAAGTACGACATCGAAGCCTGGTTCCCAACCCAGGACGCCTACCGGGAAGTGACGTCGTGTTCCAACACGACCGACTTCCAGTCGCGTCGGCTAAAGATCCGATACCGGGCCGAGAAGGGCAACGAGTTGGTGCACACGTTGAACGGGACCGCCGTCGCGGTCGGACGGTCGATCCTCGCCATCCTCGAGAACCACCAGCAGGCCGACGGATCCGTTGTGATTCCCGACGCTCTGCGCCCGTATACGGGCTTCGACGTCATAGAAGCCCCGTGAGCGCCGAGTCCGATCCGATCTTTGCTCGGATTGCTCGCCGCTATGACCTGATCAATCGAATTCTCTCGTTTGGCCAGGAACAGAACTGGAGAGAGAGGGCAGCAGCTCATCTTCCGGACGGTCTTGTACTCGACTTGGGAAGCGGGACCGGCGCGGCCAGCCCGGTGTTCGGTTCACGACGCGTGGTGGCCCTCGACCCGGTCCATGAGATGCTGTCACTGTCGCCCATCCCCGAGAAGGTCGTCGGTGTTGGTGAGGCCCTCCCGTTCGCAGACGCCTCTCTGGATGGCGTGTTCAGCGCATATGTGTTCCGCAATCTCACTTCGGTCGAACGAACTCTCGGTGAGATTTCGCGGGTGCTGCGGCCCGGCGGCAAGGCGGTGATTGTTGACCTCGGTCGGCCCCGTCGACGGATTCCCGCTGCGTTGCACCGTGTCGGTTCCGCGGTATTCCTTCCGCTCGCCGGTCTCATCGCCCGCGCTCCGGCCGACTATTGGTACTTGCATCGTTCTCTCGACAAGCTTCCGCCGCCCGAGCAGTTGTACTGGTCAACGCGGCTGACCGTGACCGAGTTGTGGCGAATGGGACCACTTGGTTTCGTCCATGCGGTAGTCATGGAGAGGGAATGAGGGCTGCGCTCGCCGTTCTCGTCGCTTTGGTGGTCGGTGCGTGTGGCGGGGGTTCGTCCGGGGTCGAGCTCGAAGTGGCAGCAGCTACCTTCATTGCCTCGGCTCCGGCTGATCAGGTGGAGGTCGTGGCGCGGGACAGGCTGGCTGTGGGGGCGGGCGACGAGGACCGGTTGGACGTTCTGAGAATGCCAGCATCGGCAGACCTCATTGTCGTTTACCCGTCGAGTTCTGTGCCCGAACCGTTCGAGTTTCTGAGGAACCCGCTACTTTCCGGCGGGGTGACACCGGTGCTCGAGAGCGCCGACCAGATCGTGGCGGTTGTCTATCCACTCTTGGACGTGAGCCCCGGTGGCAGATCCTTGTCAGGCGTACTGATTGCCATCGGTCCGGACGGGGCAGTGGTTGGCACTGACTGGGACAACAAGGGCGATGCGGCGGTGGCTGATTTGGTGGCTTGGGGAGCCGAGCGCGGAATCGATGCGCCAGGTGCTCTGCGATTGGCTGTCGCCGGCCTCACAGGCGATGACTCGCCCGATGCCCGAACGGCGGCAGACTTTCTGCGGTGAGGTCGAGGGCGGACGTCGTCATTGGGCCAGGCACCCCCGCAACACCCGATCCGCCGGCTTATGGCTGCTTCCTTCCGGATCTGACCAGATTCACCGGGTCTCGCCGCGCAGGACCCGCGCCCGACGAACGCCCACCCTCGAACCGCGACGCTACGGCGTACCGGGCCGCTCTTCAAGGCGACGGGCCGCGAAGAAGTTATCGAGCAGCGCTCGGCACTCGGTTTCTCGCACCCCGGCGACCAAGTCGATGTGGTGGTTGAGTCGTTCGTCCTGAGGAATGTTGTAGAGGCTCCAGCACGCCCCGGCCTTGAGGTCGGGCGCGCCGTAGACGATCCGTTCCAGCCGGGCCAGCACCGCCGCGCCCGCACACATGGCGCATGGTTCGAGGGTGACTACCAGCGTGTGCCCATCGAGGCGCCATGTGTCGGTCGCCGCTGACCGCAGGACGAGAATCTCGGCGTGAGCTGTCGGGTCGGCTGACTGTTGGCGTCGGTTGTGGTCCGCAGCGACAATCTGTCCGGAGGGGTCTAGTAGAACCGCGCCGACAGGCACATCGTCGTGGCCCACCGCACGGGCGGCCTGAGCCAATGCCGTGCCCATCGTCTCGTGCCAACGTTCTGTCATGTCTCTCCTGATTTGCTTGCGGCTCTCTGCACCTCGGTATCCTGACCGGTTCCCGGAGGGGTCGCATAGTCTGGTCTAGTGCGCAGCATTGGAAATGCTGTAAGGGTTCACGCTCTTCGAGGGTTCAAATCCCTCCCCCTCCGCCAGTTCGTGGATCTTCGGGCTCCGGCCCAGAACACAGAGGCAGTACGCTGCCCGACCCTGGAGGGGTCGCATAGTCCGGTCTAGTGCGCGGCACTCGAAATGCCGTAAGGGCTCACGCTCTTCGAGGGTTCGAATCCCTCCCCCTCCGCTCCGCGTCGATTGTCGGCGCGACCCTGGAGGGGTGACCGAGCGGTCGAAGGTGACGGTCTTGAAAACCGTTGGGCCCTTTTCGGGTCCCGTGGGTTCAAATCCCACCCCC
>JBGTKD010000033.1:0-16428 GCA_041744795.1 Acidimicrobiia bacterium | reverse complement strand
CGGCCCACTTTCTGTCAGCGGGTTCGATCGACGCCTGGTCAGCCTTTGCGATCGACCACCACGCCGTACGGGATCGAGTGGGTCTGGCCTTCGCAGTCAATGGTGATCAACCCCGAGTGTCTGCCACTCTGCACATCACGACCACCGTTGAAATCGACGACGAGGGTCCCGTCGACAATCGCCGCATCGATATAACCCTCGGCTGGTCCGCCGATTAGGCCAACGTCACACGACTCAACCTCCGTGGTGATCGCGATGCTGATCGAGCCGAAGGCGGGTTTCTTACCTTGGAACACGCCAAAGCTGGCGTTGGTCGGGTGGAAGAAGGCGTTTGCGCCCAGAGCAGCCCCCACGTTGATCAGCCCACTGCCCTGTTCCCAGACTTCGAAACCAATGTCCGTGGCCGTGGTCGCAAGAGCCGACTTCACATGCGCAGGCTCCATACCCGACGCAAGCAAGACCGCGGCAGCCCCCGCGACATGCGGCGAGGCCATCGAAGTTCCGTCGTACAACTCCCAACCTGATGGCTGCGAATCGGAGAACACCGATGAGAGGATGTTGACGCCGGGGGCAGTCACATCCGGCTTCACGATTCCCGTGAATGCAGCCGGCCCCCGGCTGGAGAAGTCGGCGATGAGATTGGGTTCCTCGGCGACGACCTCGGGTGGCGAAATGTTCGCGGTGACTGGCGCCGCCGCCAGATTCTGGCCGTCGACCTTGCTCACCATGACGGCGGGGAGGTCGTCATCGAATCCATCCGTCTTACCCATCGGGAACGGAGGGTCATCGGTGTTGTTGTAGACGATTACTCCGCCCGCGCCGGCTGTCTTGGCGTTGGCCACTTTCTGGCTGAAGCTACAAGTGCCCCGGGAAACGATCACCACCTCGCCGCCGAGGACCCCACCATCGTTCGCTCGGCAAGCCTGGTCATCCGACCCCGGCCAAACGACCAGGTCATATTCGACTCCGCCAAAGTCATCGAACTCACCGGGAACCGCCCGGTAGTCCGGTCCCCCCACAACGTCGATAGTCACTCCCATTCCCCGGGAGTTGGTCGAAGCGGCGACAGTGATAACGCCGGACGCCGTGCCCGGAGAACCCACCGTGTAGGCGTCCGGGCCTTCGTTCCCGGCGGAGGTGACGACGACGACTCTTGCCGCTGCTGCACCGTTCGACACCTCCGCGAGGAAGTCGCGTGGACCTTGCGCCCCACCGCCAAGACTCATGTTGATCACATGGTCGCCGTTCAGCACGGCGTCTTCGATGGCGGCGGCGATGTCGTGGCTGAAAGCCGACCCGCCAAAAGCAACCAAGCCTGCCCCGAGCGCCGGGAAGACGTTGTAGTCGACGAGCGTCACACCGGGAGCCACCCCGCTCACCGGCGTGCCGTCCCAGACCGAGCCTGCGTCATCGACCTCTGTCGCGCATCCACCGACCGTCCCAGCCACATGGGTGCCGTGGGGTTCGTAGATGAACAGTTTGGACTCTTCGGCGATCAACGCTGCGACGGCCCAAGCGGGGACACCGGTGACTCCTGAGAAGTAGACACCACCGAATACGACATCCTTGCAGGCGAAGAACTCATGGTCGGGGAGGATTCCCGAGTCGATCACCGCCACCCGAATGCCCTCACCCGCGTCAGGGTCGCCCAGCGACGCCGACCCCCCTGGGTCGATCAAACCGAGGCTCTTGTCCATGGTCGGGTAGTAGAGGCCCGAATCCCACACGTTCTTCACACCGTTGAGCCGACGTAGGTCAGACGGCTTCGTTCCGTTCAGTTGGACAGCGACGGCGTTGGCTGTGACGTAGTAATCGCGAACAACCTCCGCTGCTGGTGCATGGCGACCCAGCGCAGCCCGGAAGTTGGCGTGCTCGTTCTCCAGGTGCCTGCGGTAGGACTGATAGGCCTGACTGTCAGGGTCGAACCGGCCGTTCTGGGGATGGGTCGCAGGGATGCCCCGAACTCCCCCCGTGTAACTGGCGGCACCCGGCGACGACAACTCGACCACCACGTATCCGCTCGATCCGATGCCGTCCTCGCCGACGGCCGGAATCGCCGCCGCAACGAGTACGCCAGATACGGATACGGAAAGCAACAGCACCATCCAACGGCGCGCGATCTTCTTCACGGGTCCTCCACTCCCTCGACTCGGTTCGACAAGCTAGCGCAGGCGCCTGAGTGATGAAAGGCCGCGACGAAGATTCGTACAACATCATGCATGTTGGCGGGCGACCAGCACCCGGAAGTCGCCCAGACCCCGGGGATGGAGAAGAGTCTCGGCTTCGCTACGGACAGTGCGAAGACGCAGACGAGCCATCTCATTCCCCGACCTTGCCAGTTCCAGTTCTTCGTGACGCATGATCGAGATCCGCTCCCGCAGCCCCAAGGAGACGAGGAAGTCATCCTGTCGCCACAACTCGACCTCCGCCCCGGCCTCGCGGGCCGCAGCTTCAACCGCCGTGAAGTTCACGTCCGCTGTGATGTCCGTGGCTCCCGGCTCATCGAGCGGGTGGGGTCCCAGGTGGTGGGACCGGTAGGTCCTGAGTGTGCCGTCTTGGCGCCGCGGAGCAAGATTGTCCGCCGTGTCGCCATAGTCGAAGGCCAAGAGGGCGCCAGCTTCGAGTCTCTCGGTGATCGATCGGACCCACTCGTAGGCAGCCAGTTGCACCTCGACCCATCCACCGACCTCCACAGGTCCAGCGAAACGGCCCAGCCATGCCAGTACCTCGGGGCGGGGTTCGGCATCGATGAAACACAGGGATCCGTCGTCCAGACCGACCCACCGCTCGCGCCAACCTTCCTCGCTCATCTGGGCGATGGCCATCGGGAGATTATCCAGCAATTCGTTGGCGAGCACCACACCCCGCAGCGGCTGGGGGGACTCGTCTATCGATGCGACTACCCGGCTCGGATCGACCGCCGAGGCGAGTGCCTTCCTGGCTGCCGGCGACACTTCGACGGCCCAGGCATCGACATCCACCGAAGCCAACAGTGGTCGAATGAGCGAACCAGAACCGCCTGCCACCTCGACGAGACGGAATGGCTCTCCGATTCGCCCTCGCTCCGACGAGACGAAACGAGCAATCGTCTCACCGAAGAGAGTCGAGACTTCAGGTGAGGTGAGAAAATCGCCGCCACGCTCGCTTCGCAAAGTCGACCCCGCGAAGAAGCCTTGCTCTCCGTAGAGAGCCGCCTCCATGAAACGTTCGAACGGCATGGGACCGGACTTTGAGATCTCGGCCGTGATCAGCTCAAGCACATCCACACGTTCACCGTCCACGAGTCGTCGGACAAATCGAACAGGCATACTCGGATGATGGAATTTGGAATAGACATCTTCGCAACCGATACGACCATGCAGCCGCTCGACATCGCCAGGAGCTGCGAGCGTCTCGGATTCGAGTCCGTCTGGCTACCCGAACACAGCCACATCCCGACGGCCCGCACCACTCCGTGGGGTGGAAGGAAGGGTGCTCCTCCGCTTCCCGAGAAGTACTGGCGGATGCACGACTCACTCGTCGCGCTTGGGGCGATGGCTGCAGTCACCACAAATCTGAAGCTGGGGACGGGTATCACGCTGCTCGCCCAGCGCGATCCGATTTGGACGGCCAAGGAAGTCGCAACAGTGGATCAGTTGTCCAACGGGCGGTTCCTGTTTGGAGTGGGTTACGGATGGAATGTCGAAGAAGCGGCCCATCACGGAGTCGAGTATTCCGAGCGGCGAGCCCTGCTGCGGGAGAAGGTTCTGATGCGGGAGAAGGTTCTGATGATGAAGGCCCTCTGGACCCAGACCGAGGCTTCGTTCGAAGGCGAGTTCTTGACCCTCGAACCGTCATGGACCTGGCCCAAACCGGTGCAACGTCCGCATCCTCCGGTCATACTCGGCGGGCGGTTCGGTCCGAAGCTCGTCGCCCAACTCGTCGAGTTCTGTGATGGGTGGATTCCGTTTGGCGGATCCTCTCTCCCCGACGAAACCGCCCAGGTGCGAAGGGCACTCGAGGATGCCGGCCGCGATCCGTCAACATTCACGTTCACGATATTTGGCGCTAAAGCCGAACCCGTGATGATCGAGCGGGCGCTCGCTGCCGGTGTGGACCGGGTGCTCTTCGGAATCGAGTCGAACTCTCCAACCCAGGTCCTCGAAGACCTCGAATCTGCGGCCGCCTTTGTCAGGACCCTGTGAAAGTCCTGTTCCTCAGTTCCGAGGTAGTCCCATGGTCTAAAACCGGTGGGTTGGCCGACGTCTCGGGAGCCCTGCCGGCCGCGTTGCGGAAGATGAACCACAAGGTCCTCACGATCACGCCGCTGTACGACTCGATCGACACCGAGACTCTGACTCGTGAACCGAGGCTCAGCGGGTCGCCGATCGCGCTCGGCGGGCAAGAGTGGTCATGGGAAGTGTGGGCCGACCACGACACATCGACACTCTTCATCGAAGTGCCGGGGATGTTCGATCGGGGCACCCTTTACACCGACGACCCCGACGAACACCTGCGTTGGGCCGTTTTCCAGCACCTGGCGCTGAGGACGGCGACCACCGCGGGTTTCAAACCGAAGGTCATCCACTGCAACGACTGGCAGACAGGCCTCGTGCCGCTACTCACACGCACGATCTACCTGTCCCTCTCGGATGTGCCCACGCTCATCACGATCCACAACCTCGGTTACCAGGGGCGCTTTCCCGCTGAGACGGTCGGGCAACTCGGGATTGAAGACCACAGCCTCTTTCATCGGGACAACCTGGCGGCCGGTTGGTACTCGTTCCTCGAGACTGGGTTGCTGCATGCCGATTGGATCTCGACTGTCAGTCCTACCTACGCACGCGAGATTCAGACTCCTGAAGGCGGAGCCGGACTGGATGGAATTCTGAGACAGCGATCCGACCGGGTGGTCGGCATCCTCAACGGCATCGACACCAACGAGTGGAACCCGAGCACCGACCTCTTGATCCCCTGGCGCTACTCGGCACGCTCGTTGTGGCGCAAAGAGCGCAACAAGGAAGCACTGCTCTCGGAACTCGGCGTCAACTACCGCAAAGGCGTGCCAGTCCTCGGAATCGTTTCCCGCTTCGCCCACCAAAAGGGCTTCGAAATAATGGGCTCTCCCCTCGTCCACTTCCTCGAAAGCTGGGACGTTCGCCTCGTCGTGCTCGGGTCGGGTGAGAAGCGCTACGAGTCGTATTTCCATTGGCTGCAGGCGATGAACAGCGGCAAAGTCGGTTTCGTCAACGGATACGACAACCGCATGGCCCACCTCATCGAAGCCGGTGCTGACATGTTCTTGATGCCTTCGCTCTACGAACCATGCGGGCTCAACCAGATGTACTCACTGGCGTATGGAACGCTCCCGGTCGTCCGGCGCGTAGGGGGGTTGGCCGACACCGTCGAGCACTCCGACGGCGACGTAGGTACCGGCTTCGTATTCGACCACTACACCGAAGACGGACTCGGCTGGGCCATCGGACAGGGTCTGACGATGCATCAAGACCGAAGTGCCTGGCAACGGACACAGCTCCGGGCGATGGCTATCGACAATTCCTGGGCAGCGAGAGCCGATGAGTACATCACTCTCTATCGCCGGATGCGTACCGCCTGACTCAGCCCAGTTCGACGACGACTCCGTCTGGGTCGGCCCACAGGCGGGCTCCCGGTGTGAAGGTGGCTCCGCCGAACGAAACCGAAACGTCGACCGACCCTTCCCCTTTCTTGGCACTCCGGCGAGGGTTGGTTCCCAAGGCCTTCACCCCAAGATCCAGATCGGCGAGCGTCGCCGCGTCGCGAACGGCCCCGAAAACCACGATGCCCGCCCACCCGTTGGCCACCGCCGAAGCGCCGAGTTGGTCTCCGACAAGTGCGGAGTGCAGTGAACCTCCCCCGTCGATCACCAGCACCGACCCGTCGCCCGGCGAGCTGAGGAGATCCCTAACCAGCTGATTGTCTTCCAAGCACCTGACCGTCCGCACAGTGCCAGTGAACGAAGTTCGGCCCCCAAATGAGGTCAGCTGGCTGTCACATGAGGCGAGATCACTCCCCCGCTCGTCCCACAGGTCTGCGGTTGAAAATGCCACGGTCGTTCTCCTTGAATTGCGCTGCGGACCGTACTCATGACGCGCCGGGTCACCCCGCTCGCTACGCTCCGCGCCGCCTCAAGACAAAGGAGAGAACGGGTGTCCGTTCCCAGCGACATCGATATCGCAAGGCAGGCAAGCCTCCATCCCATCACCGAAATCGCCGAGCGGATCGGGCTCCAGGAAGACGAGCTGATCCCCTACGGGCGAACGAAGGCCAAGGTTCACCTGGACTCGCTGAAGCGCATCAGTACCCGCCCGCGCGGGAAGTACATCGACGTGACGGCGATAACGCCAACCCCTCTCGGGGAAGGAAAGACGACAACCACCATTGGACTGACCCAGGGAATGGGCTACATCGGCAAGAACGCCATCGCCTGCATCCGCCAACCGTCGATGGGTCCGACGTTCGGGATAAAGGGCGGAGCGGCAGGTGGTGGCTACAGCCAGGTCGTACCGATGGACGAGTTCAATCTCCATCTGACAGGCGACATCCACGCGATCACCGCGACCCACAACCTGGTGGCCGCGGCGATCGATGCCCGCTGGTACCACGAAACGAGGATGTCAGATGAACAACTCCAGGCTGTGGGTCTGGAGCGGATTGGCATCGACGTGTTCAATCTCCAGTGGAACAGGGTCGTCGACATCAACGACCGTTCGCTACGCAACGTCATCGTGGGTCTGGGCGGAACGCTGGATGGACGCCCGCGCGAGACCGGATTCGACATCACGGTCGCCTCCGAACTCATGGCCATCCTCGCCCTCGTCGACGGGGACAACTACGCCTCGGCTCTCAGGAACCTTCGCGAGCGAATCTCCCGGGTCGTGATCGGCAACTCGAAAGATGGCAAGCCGATAACTCTCGAAGATCTGGGAATGGCAGGCGCGGCGACTGTTCTGATGAAGGACACGCTTCACCCGACGATCATGCAGACTCTCGAGGGTCAAGCGGCACTCGTTCACGCCGGACCATTCGCCAACATCGCCCATGGCAACTCGTCGATCCTGGCCGACCGCATCGCCCTACATCTCGCTGACTACGTGATCACCGAGTCGGGTTTTGGTGCAGACATGGGCATGGAGAAGTTCATGGACATCAAGTGCCGGACTTCCAGCCTGCAACCAGACTGTGTGGTCCTAGTGGCCACTGTGCGGGCTCTCAAGACACATGGCGGTGGTCCCAAGGTCGTGCTGGGACGTCCGCTCGACAAGGCGTACACAGACGAGAACCTCTCGCTCCTGTCGGCAGGCATGGACAACATGCTGGCCCACATCAAGAACGCCAAGCGGTTCGGCGTGCCGGTCGTCGTGGCGATCAACTCCTTCCCGACAGACACCTGGGCGGAGATCAACCTGATCCGCGAAGCCGCCCTCGCTGCGGGCGCCTCGGATGCTGTCCTGGCCGAGCATTGGCTCAAGGGCGGCGAGGGCGCGGCAGAACTCGCTGAGGCAGTCGCAAAGGCTTGCGAGGAGGAAAAGGAGTTCGCCTACCTTTATCCGCTGAACATGTCGATCAAGCAGAAGATCGAAATCATCGCCAAGGACATCTACAACGCTGGCGAAGTCGAGTACTCGGCCACCGCCGAGAAGCAAATCGCCTCGTTCGAGCGGGATGGGTACGGATATCTCCCGATATGCATGGCGAAGACACACTTGTCGATCTCGCATGATCCAGCTCTCAAGGGGGCGCCGAGCGGGTACACGATCCCGGTGCGCGAGGTGAGGGCCTCGGTGGGCGCCGGCTTCATCTATCCGATTCTGGGCGATATGCGAACCATGCCGGGACTGGGTTCGACCCCGGCCTACATGAACGTGGACATAGACGACGACGGCAACGTCGTTGGCCTCTTCTAACACCCCCCACAAAAAGGGCGCCGCGAACCCAGGGTTGGTGGCGCCCCTGGAGGGCGCCTGGGGCCCAGGGTTCAGCGGAGTCCCCCGACCCGCGGGCTGGCGGCGCCCCTGGAGGGCGCCTGGAACCCTGGGTTCGCGGCGCCCTTGCGTTGTACGGGGTTGGGTGGGGGGTGCCAAGATGAGTGACAGTGAAAGGAGGTGATCAGATGGCACGGAGACCACGGTTGACGACACCGCTAGTCAGGGTCGAGGGCGAGTTACTTCCGGCAACGTGGGACGAGGCGATGCAGCGCGCCGCAGAAGGAATGGCGGCCGTTCGCTCCAAGCATGGACCTACCGCAACGGGCATGTTCTCGTGTTCCAAAGCGACCAACGAGATGAACTATCTCGCCCAAAAATTCGCGCGCACGGTGCTCGGAACAAACAACATCGACTCGTGCAACCGCACTTGACACGCTCCTAGCGTCACCGGTCTGGTGGCAACGCTCGGAGCGGGTGGCGGAACGAGCTCCTATGAGGAGATCGAGAGCACCGATGTGATCCTCCTTTGGGGGTCCAACGCCCGCAACGCCCATCCCATCTTTTTCCATCACCTCCTCAAAGGGGTGCACAACGGCGCGCGCCTATTTGTGGTCGATCCGCGTCGGTCCGACTCGGCGAAGTGGGCAGATGTGTGGCTCGGGATCGATGTCGGCACCGACATAGCGCTAGCCAACGCCATGGCAAGGGTCATCATCGAAGAGGGCCTCGCTCACGCCGAATTCATCGAGCGCGCCACCACCGGATTCGAGCAATACAAAGAGACTGTCGATGCCTACAACCTTGACCTCGCAGAACAGATCACCGGGGTTCCCGGAGACGTGATTCGCGAGGTAGCCATCGCCTACGCCACCGCCGGGACAGCCCAGATCTGTTGGACGCTCGGCATCACCGAGCACCACAACGCAACCGACAACGTTCTTGCCCTAATCAGCCTCGCCCTCCTCACCGGCCATGTGGGCCGCTACGGGTCCGGGTTGGTACCCATCAGAGGCCAAAACAACGTGCAGGGCGGTGGCGACATGGGTGCACTACCCAACAGACTTCCCGGTTTCCACGACGTCGAAGACGACGTCGAGCGAGGCAAGTTCGAAGCCACCTACGGCTGCGAGATCCCTACCACGCGCGGTTGGCACCTCACACAGATGTTCGAAGCCATGGACGCCGACATGCTCAAGGGTCTGTATGTGATCGGCGAAAACCCCGCCCAATCCGAAGCGAATACTGAACACACCCATCACATGCTCGCCAAACTCGACTTCATGGTCGTACAAGACATATTCCTAACTCGGACAGCCGAGATGGCCGATGTCGTGTTCCCCGCTGCAGCGGATTGGTGCGAGGCCGAAGGGACCGTTACATCTTCGGAGCGACGGGTCCAGCGGGTTCGCGCCGCACTCGTCCCGCCGGGTGATGCCCTCACAGACATCACGATTATCTCCAAGTTCGCCGAGGCGATGGGACGTGGCTGGGGTTACCCAACGGCCGAAGAAGCCTGGGACGAGTTGCGGTCCCTGTCGCCTGCCCACGCCGGCATGAGCTACCGGCGCCTCGAAGACCTAGGCGGGCTGCAATGGCCGTGTCCCGACGAGGACCATCCCGGGTCACTGTTCCTTCATGATCGCTTGTGGACCGACGAAGTCGGCACGCCCGCCCCGTTCATCCCTGTCCACGACGTGCCGCCGGTCGACAAGCTCACGGTCGACTATCCACTGAGAATGACCACCGGACGTCACCTCGACGGCTACAACACCGGGGTGCAATCCGGTGGTTTCGACTCTCCTATCCGAATCGGGGCGACGATCGACGTCTCTCCTGACGACGCCGACCGTCTCGGACTGGATGAGGGAGAACTGGCCCGCATCTCTTCCCGACGGGGCTCGATCGAGGCGCCAGTGCGGATTGACCCTGGACTTCGGCCGGGGCTGACTTTCATGGCCGTTCACTACCCGGATCAGGTCGACGTCAACGAGCTGACGATCGAAGCGTGGGATCCGAAGTCGGGCACCTCCGAGTTCAAAGCGACCGCGGTAAGGGTCGAGAAACTGGGCAGGGTGTGATCGGTGGATTTGAAACTCATGGGCGCCACGCCCACCGACCAGGAGCTAGCCATAGTCCACGCCGCTGCGCCAGCGGCCACCGTCGCCGAGACGGCTGGTCGGGTGGTGCGGACAGAGCGAACCTCCCTTCGTCATCTTCTCCTCCCCGTGCTGGACTCGGTCCAGTCCGAGGTGGGCTACATAAGCCGCGGAGCCGTTGACGCCATCGCCGAGCGGTTGCACATCCCACCCGCTGAGATCTACGCGGTGGCTACGTTCTATGCCCTCCTCTCCACCGAACCCCGCCCGGGAACCGTCGTGCACATTTGCGACGACACTGCCTGTCGGACTGCGGGAGGAGCGGCCCTCCTTGAGTCGTTCGCCGGTCGAGAAGATGTCGTGTCAAGCCCGTGCCTCGGGCAGTGCGACCGACGACCGGCCGCTTTCGTTCAGCGTGCCGGATCAGCAGACCAGGTGATCACAGGCGCAGATCAACACAGCGTGGTCGCCGGTCTTGACGGTGCCACCTTCGAGCCGCCCGTGCCGCGTGTTCACCGTGGGCCACTGCTGGCGCGGGTAGGCCAGGTCGATCCAACCTCGATCGATGCCTACCGGATGAGTGGTGGATACGCCGCTCTCGCTCGATCAATCGAGTTGGGCGGCCAAGGGGTACTCGACGAGATCACGGCTTCCGGGTTGCGCGGCAGGGGCGGTGCGGCGTTCCCGACCGGAATCAAGTGGCAAGGTGTGAGAGACCAGCCAGCAGGCGAAAAGTACGTCATCTGCAACGCCGACGAGTCCGAACCGGGGACTTTCAAGGACCGGGTGCTCGTGGAAGACGACCCGTTTGCCGTCGTAGAGGCCCTCACCATCGCCGGTCTCGCCGTAGGAGCCGACAAGGGATTCATATATATCCGAGGCGAATACCCGGTCGCGACGACGCGGCTACGCAACGCGATCGATCAGGCGCGAGTTGCGGGCCTACTCGGTGTCGATGTCATGGGTTCAGGCATGGCCTTCGATATCGACCTCCGGCGCGGTCAGGGCGCCTACATATGTGGAGAGGAGACAGCTCTCTTCAACTCGATCGAGGGATTCCGAGGAGAACCGAGACAAAAACCTCCGTTCCCCACCACCAATGGCTTGTTCGGAAAGCCAACTGTGGTCAACAACGTCGAGACTCTCGTAAACGTCAACCGGATATTGCTGGAGGGCGGCGGAGCGTTCGCGGGCACGGGGACCAAGGATTCGACCGGGACCCGCCTCTGGTGTCTCAGCGGCGACATCGCCAACCCGGGGGTCTACGAGACGGAGTTCGGCGCGACGCTAGGTGAAGTCATCGAACTCGCCGGAGGGCCGATCGGGGAACTCGGACACATAATGCTCGGTGGCGCGGCCGGGTCTCTGATCCTCCCTGACCGTATGGACCTCCCGCTCACATTCGAAGCCAGCCGTGCCGCAGGGGTCTTCCTCGGGTCGGGCGTGATCATGCTGTTCGCCAGTGGGACCGACATGGTCGACGTCGTACGACGTATCGCCCGGTTCTTCAGGGACGAGTCGTGTGGCCAGTGTGTCCCGTGCAGGGTCGGAACGGTACGAGTAGAAGAGGAGGTAGCCAGGGTGTCTAGGGGCATCCCGGTGAACGTCGGACTGATCGAGGACCTCGACGTGGCCATGAAGGACGCTTCGATCTGCGGGCTCGGCCACACAGCCGCTTCTGTGGTGAGGTCAGCAATCGACCTGGGAATTCTGAGATGACAGTTCAACTGACGGTAGACGGCCAGCCGGTCTCGGTCCCTGAGGGCTCCACGATCCTGGACGCGTGCCGCTCTGTTGGAAAGGACCAGCCGACCCTCTGCTACCTCGAGACCCTCGACCCCGTCAACGTCTGCCGGGTCTGTGTTGTCGAAGTCGAGGGCAGCCGCACGCTCGTTCCGTCGTGCTCACGAACGGTGGAGGACGGGATGGAAGTCAACACGGCGACCGACCGAGTGAACCGCTCACGCAAGGTCGTGTTCGAACTGCTGGCAAGTTCGGTCCAGATGGACCTGGTTGATGATGACATCTCACAGTGGATGGCCCGCTACGGGTGCGAGCCCGAAAGGTTTGGACCGGCGGCCGATCCGGTCAGCGACCGCGACCAGCGCCATGCCGGTCACCACCACGCCCCAGATGGGACCGAAGCCGAGACAGTTCATCAGCCGATCAAGATCGACAACACGCTCTACGTGCGGGACTACTCGCGCTGCATCCTCTGTTACAAGTGCGTCTCGGCATGCGGTGAGGATGCTCAGAACACTTTCGCCATCGGCGTGGCAGGCCGGGGATTCGATGCCCGCATCGCTACCGAGTTCGACGTGGGACTCACTGATTCGGCCTGCGTCTTCTGCGGCAACTGCATCGGCGTATGCCCGACTGGAGCACTCATGTTCCGCTCCGAGCATGAATTACGACAGGCCGAACTGTGGGACGAGGCAAGCCAGCAAGTGACTACGACGATCTGCTCATTCTGCGGAGTCGGATGCAACCTTGAATTGCACGTCCAAGACAACCGGATCGTGAAGGTCACATCCCCAATCGACCATTCGGTCACTTCAGGAAACCTGTGTGTGAAGGGGCGGTTCGGCTACGAATACGTCCAGGAGTTGGGCGATCTCGCCACCACCCCAATCGACGAGGTGCTCGCCAGGGCACGCCAGAAAGACGAGAGGTAGAAATGCCCGACAAGGCGGGGCGACGCAAGCTCCTGAACGGACTGACCTTCGAAGTGATCCCGATGAAAAACACCGCCGAAAAGGCGCGGGATCTTCCAAAGGGAGCAACCGTGTCGGTTACAGCGTCTCCTGACAAGGGGATGTCTGCCACCGTCGAACTGAGCGAGGCGCTCGCAGCCGCCGGATATCGGGTTGTTCCCCACATTTCTGCTCGGCTCACAGAGTCTTCCGACGAGTTGCGGTCGATAGTCGACCGCCTACGCGATGCCGGAGTCACCAAGGTTTTCGTCGTTGGTGGCGATAGCGAGGTAGGTAAGGAGTTTCCTGACGCCATGGCCCTGCTGACTGCTCTGGACGGCATCGACCATCCCTTCTCCGAGATCGGGGTGGCCGCCTACCCGGAGGGTCACCCGACCATCCCCGAGTTCGCGCTGAGAAAGAGCCTGCTCGAGAAGCAGGCTCACGCCCAATACATGGCTACCCAAATGTGCTTCGACGCCGCCCAGATCTCTTCTTGGATCCACGGGGAGCGGGACGCAGGCGTCACCCTTCCATTGGTCATTGGAATCCCAGGTGTGACCGATCCGGCAAGGCTCGTGACTATCGGTGCCCGCATCGGAGTGGGCCAGTCCCTCCGCTATCTCCGAAAGAACCGTCGCACGATTTTCAAGCTGCTCCGCCCCGGGCCCTACAACCCCGACAAACTGGTGGAAAAGCTCGCCGGTTTAGCCCTCGACCCGCAAGCGAACGCCATCGGGCTACATGTGTTCACTTTCAACCAGATTGCTGCGACGGCCGAGTGGTACGAGAAGGCAGTGGGGTCTAATCGTCACTGAGTGGCTTCAGCGACAATCGCCCTGATTCGCTGAAGTAGTTCTTTGTCATCGCATCGGACGCCGCTCTCGTCTCGGCCCCACAGCCACAAGTCCAACGCACCCGCCGGACCGGCGATGACGGTGCCGCTGGGCTCATCAGAGACCAGGAAAGAGCCGAAGTCGTAATCCTCCCCCGATTCCGGACCGGTACCCACGATCCTGCCGAACCTCAGGCCGTACGCCTCCCCCCCGTCGATCGATATCGTCGCCGTCGTGTCGTCTGCGATGAAAGTCGCCCAATCGGGCACGCCATCGATGAAAGTGAAGAGCAGTTCATGCACGCCGTCCGCCGCGAGTTCCTCATCAACGGCGGTGAGGTTTCCGATGGCCAGTTCTGCATCGACCCTGTGGATGAGTGCCTCATGGCCCTGGCGTCGACGCACCCATCCGATAGTCCACCCTTCGTCGTCCCAGGTCCAACAGCGGGCATCTGCGGGATGCTTTGAAACGGCCTCGATGAGACGTGCCGATTTTTCTTCGAAGAGATCGGCCAGCCCTTCAGGCTCAGGACGCTCCGGGGCCGTCACACCACCCGGGTCCTGGAGGAGGTCTGAGGCGATCGTGCCCCAATAGCTCTGCACTTCCGCCAGGTGCCAGGCCAAATCGTCCAGAGTCCAACCGGGACAGCTCGGAACCGGCGCCATCAGGTCACCCTGGCGAACACACTCCACGAACCGGGCGGACTCCCGGCGGATAGTCTCTACAAAGTCAATCACCTGGCCAGATTAAGCCCTCAAATGGGGGCTGCACGCGAGAGAGCCCCGGAAAATCCCCGGGGCTCTCTCGACTTGGATGGACCTCAGAAGTCCATTCCACCACCGCCACCACCGTGGTCGTGTCCGGCCCCGGAGGAAGCGTCTTCCTTCTTCTCGGCGACAAGCGCCTCGGTTGTCAGTAGCAGGGCCGCGATCGACGATGCGTTCTGCAGCGTCGAACGGGTCACCTTGGCCGGGTCAATGACTCCGGCTGCCATCAGGTCTTCGTACACGCCAGTCGCAGCGTTGAAGCCCATGGACCCCTCGGATGCCCTGACCTGCTCGACGACGACGCCGCCTTCGAAGCCAGCGTTGAAGGCAATCTGACGGAGGGGCTCCTCCATCGACCGGCGCACGATGGCCCGGCCTGCCTTCTCGTCATCGGAACCGCCCCGAAGCTTGTCGATAGCCGACTGAGCACGGAGCAGAGTCACACCACCGCCAGGCACGATGCCCTCTTCGATGGCTGCACGGGCCGCCGATACGGCGTCCTCGATGCGGTGCTTCTTCTCCTTCAGCTCCACCTCGGTTGCGGCCCCGACCTTGATCACAACGACGCCACCGGACAGCTTGGCGAGACGCTCCTGGAGCTTCTCACGGTCCCAGTCCGAATCGGTGTTGTCGATCTCGCGCTCAATCTGCTTGATACGAGCGGCGACGTCGCTCTCGGTACCCGAGCCGTCGACAATGGTCGTGTCATCCTTGGAGATGACGACCTTGCGGGCCCGACCGAGCATGTCGAGAGTCACGTTCTCGAGCTTGAGGCCGACCTCTTCAGAGATCACGGTGCCACCTGTGAGGATGGCGATGTCCTGAAGCATGGCCTTGCGGCGCTCACCAAACCCGGGGGCCTTGACAGCCGCCGAAGCGAACGTGCCGCGGATCTTGTTGACGACGAGAGTCGCCAGGGCCTCGCCCTCGACGTCCTCGGACAGGATCAGGACCGGCTTGCCAGCCTGCATGACCCTCTCGAGAACCGGGAGCAGATCGTTGACCGACGTGATCTTCTGGTTGGCGATGAGGATGTAAGGATCCTCGAGCACCGCTTCCTGGCGATCAGCATCGGTGATGAAGTAGGGCGAGATGTAGCCCTTGTCGAACTGCATGCCCTCGGTGAACTCGAGCTCCAACCCGAAGGTCTGGCCCTCTTCCACCGTGATGACGCCGTCCTTGCCGACCTTGTCGAACGCGTCGGCGATGGTCTTGCCGATGACGTTGTCGTTGTTGGCCGAAATCGACGCCACGTGGGCGATCTGACCGGAGGTCTCGATGTTCTTGGCCAACTCACCGATCGCCTTGACGACCGTGTCGACGGCGGACTCGATCCCGCGCTTGAGCTCCATCGGATTGGCGCCGGCGGCCACCTGACGGAGGCCTTCCTTCACCATGGCCTGGGCAAGCACCGTGGCGGTCGTGGTGCCGTCACCAGCGACGTTGTCGGTCTTGTTGGCGACCTCGTAGGCGAGCTTCGCGCCCATGTTCTCCCACGGGTCTTCAAGCTCGATCTCCTTGGCGATGGTTACCCCATCATTGGTGATCGTGGGTGCGCCCCACTTCTTCTCGAGCACGACGTTGCGGCCTTTGGGGCCGAGTGTCACCTTTACGGTGTCAGCGAGCTTGTCCACGCCCGCCTGGAGTCCCTTGCGGGCTTCCTCATTGAATTTAAGTTCTTTAGCTGCCATTGATCACTCCTCCTGAATCAGTTGACGATCGCGAGAAGATCGCGCTGGCTGAGGACGAGATGCTCGGTGCCATCGACCTTGAACTCGGTTCCTGCAAACTTCGAATAGAGGACGGTGTCACCGACCTTCACGTCCATCGGAAGGCGGTCTCCGTCGTCGTCGAACGCGCCTGGGCCGACGGCCACGACTGCGCCCGTTTGGGGCTTTTCTCTGGCGGTGTCGGGTATGACTAGTCCGGACGATGTGCGAACGTCCTGATCTGCGTCTGGCTTGACGACCACTCGGTCTCCGAGAGGCTGAAGCTTCATCTAGCTCCTCCTACAACTGTTGTGTGCGGTAGCAAGCGTTGATGACGATTGCTAGCACTCCCACTACTGGAGTGCCAGCGAAAGTTAGCAC
>JBGTKD010000032.1:0-12879 GCA_041744795.1 Acidimicrobiia bacterium | reverse complement strand
CGCAGCGTCGCCAAGGGCGACGACATATCCGACGAGGAAGGCTGCTTTGCGTTCGGCGGCGAAGGACTTATTGACTGTGTCGTCAACCTGTCCCATTTCCGCTTCACGAATGAGGGCTTCGACTGAACCCTCCACGGCCTTCTCTCGGCAGGTGTCCGCCCAGGTGTCGATGTACTGGGCGGCGAGGAAGAGATCCTCGCATCGGGATACCGGTGCTTCTTCCACCGTTCCTCCGTTTGTCAGACCGGACGGATCCGGCCGCCGGATCTACCTATCTAGATTGTCTGCGGTTGTCCGCTTCCAGCTCCACAGTCGGCGCCATGTTCGGAATGCCAACACCACGACGGGACAGCCTGTGGCTCGGAGGATCCGCGGACTCGCGGCGATCACAAGCTTGACTTGTCGCCTAGAGGTTGCAACCTGGCCGAACTGATCAAGGAGGGGGCACATGCTCCTCAAGACCGCCGAGATCGAGGGGTACCGCTCTCTACGCGAGGTGACGGTTCCGTTTGAAGGTCTCACAACATGTATCGGTCCTAACGGGAGCGGTAAGTCTTCTTTGCTGGGAGCGCTCGAGGTGTTCTTCGACCCCGTCGCTGCGGTTGATCCCCGGGATTACTGGTGTGGCAAGGGTGAGCCCGTCGAAGAGATTGCCATACGGCTGACGTTCTGCGACCTGACCGACGACGAGGGCGACCGGTTCCGTCCGTACCTGAGCGATGACGGGCGCTTGACGGTCGAGCGCCGTTTTGAGCAGGGCGGAACTGCGAGGTATCTGGGCTGGCGTAAGGCAATCTCCGAGTTCACGACCATCCGAATGTTGGCTAGTGCCCACCGCGACAAGTTCAACGATGTTGTCGACTCGGGAGAGTTCGACGAACTCGAACGAGCAACAAGTAAGGAAGATGCCCTCGCAAAGATGCGAGCTTGGGAAACCGCGCATCCCGATCGCTGCGAGATCCTCAAGGTCGAATTCGAGGGAATCGAGACCCTCCTCGACAACGTCAACTTCATCTCTGTTAAGGCATTTGAGAATCCTGCGGATCATGTTGAGGCGCAGGGCAAGGGAGCGATCGGAAAACTCTTGGCGAAGATGGTTGACCACCGCGCCGTACAGGGTGAACTCGAGGACTTCGCTCGTGAGGCGACTGAACGGAGTCAAGACCTTCTTCGTAAAGCCTCCGACGGCTTCCAGCCTTTCGCTGACGCGATGAGAAATCAGCTCCGTCAGTTCGCCCCTGGCTTCAACGTCAAGGTGGACTGGACCCCGCCAACTCTTCAAGGCGCCAAACCAAGGCTGGAAGTCACCATCGAAGCCGAGGACGGTCTGGAACGTCCACTCGCGTATCAGGGTCACGGCGTGCAGAGGGCGCTCATGTATGCGGCACTGACCGCACAGATCGAAGCCGACACCGACTTACAACGTGACCGAGTCCTGCTCGTTATCGAGGAGCCCGAAGCTTTCCAACATCCGCTCTCCTGCAGGGTCCTTAGCGCGACCCTCCGTGAGCTGAGCGAAAGGCATTACCAGGTCATCTACTCGACTCATTCGCCGCTTTTCATCCATCCGACACTGGTAGGTGGCCTCCGCATCTTTCGACGCGAGGACAGAACCGGCGATGGCGCACGTACTCACGTCGAGTCACTCGACGAGGAAAGCCTTCTCAAAGAGTGGCAGCGCGTATTTGAAGTTGGAGAAGCGACCACGACGTCGGTACGCACACGGCTGGAGCAGCACCTGTCGGCGCAGGTCCTTGAGGGTCTGTTCGCCCGAGTCTGCATACTTGTCGAAGGCCAGGAGGATGAAGCCGTGGTCAGGGCAGCAGCGCTGAGCGGAAGCCTCGATCTGGATTCCGCAGGCATTGGGGTGGTCCAGACTCAAGGGAAGGAGGCGATGCCGAACGTTTCAACGTTCCTCTCTCTGGCGGGCGTTGAGGTGTATCCGATCTTCGACCTTGACCGGCAGAAGAAGGAACGGGATCAGAAGCGACAGGCCGAGCGCCAGATTATGCGTTCGCTCGATATCGATGCGGAACCGGTGCCCGGCGTCGGTGAGCGATACGCCGCGTGGGAGCAGAACCTGACCATGCAGCTAGAGGCAGAGCTCGGCGACGTCTACCAGCAAGCTCTGGACCAGGCTGCAGGGACTCACGGGTACGCACCCAGCCAGGGCCAGAAAATACCGGCGGTGGTCGCGGAGCTTCTTGAGCGTGCATCGAAGTTGGGTGCAGAAAGCGAGAGCGTGGCAAAGCTCAGCAACAGGATGGCCCAGCTGATGGAAAGCGTGAGTCGATCGGATGCGGAACCGCCTGCTAATTGGTACTTTTCCGCGTTTGAGGGCGGGTAGTAGACTCTGGGTCGCAACGAGGCGGCCTGCGGCCGGTCGGCCCCGCCGACACTTTGACCTCGTTGCGACCCAGATGAAACATCGTTGTGGGAAGCCTCGCCGTCCTCTCCCAGGGGGTCGAACAGGACCGCACGCTTTTCGGATGCGCATTGAGTGCACGACGGTCGCACAGAGTCTTATTTCGCTCGCTTTGTGTGTTCGCCGCGGAGTTTGAGAGACCGAGGGGCGATGAAAACGACTCAGAGTTGCCCTTACCTTTGCAACTCCGCTTCACATCGGGAGCGGTCGCCACAGTGCTCGAACTTCTTGCTCGCGCGACGGGGACGGTGTGGACTCCCCCTCAGACGATGTCGATGATGGTCTTGAGAAGCATCCGTTACGCTCCTGAATGCCGAGGTGCTTTCGATTACAGCGGATCGACCAGCCGGAAATGGGAGGCGATGTCACGGCGGTGTGCGATCCATGCATGGTCCGCCTGTTGGACGTGGTCGAGGAACTTCTCCAAGGCCCAGATGCGGCCGGGTCGGCCGATGACTCGTAGGTGAACTCCGACCGACATCATTCGAGTAGCCGCCGCGCTCTCTGCTTTCAATCGGTCGAAGGTCTGGATGGCGTAGTCCAGCCACATCGCCGGTGTGTAGCCGGGGTGAGACCACATTTTCATGTCGTTTGTGTCGATCGCGTACGGAACAACCACGATTGGGGGATCCACCGATTTATCCCAGTATGGGACGTCTCGCGAGTAGTCATCCATGTGATAGGTGAAGCCTTCCTCAGCGAGGATGCGTCTTGTGTTGGGGGTCGTCAGGTAGCGGGAGAGATGGCCGGCAGGTCGGGTTCCGATGGTCTGCTCGATCGAGTCCGAGGCTGCGCGAAGGAACGCCCGTTCTTCGCTTTCCGTCATCTTGAACTGATGGACCCAGCGATAGCCGTGGCTCGCGACCTCGTCGTCCCGTCCGTTGATGAAAGTGGCGATCTCCGGCGCGCGTTCCAGTGCTACCGCCGCTGCAGTCCAGGTCGCCGCGAGGTCTCGCTCCGCTAAAGCAGTGGCCACTCGTTGAAAGCCCTCAATGATTCCGTACGCATAGTTGGACTCGTTCGCAAGATGCCGGATGGCTCCTCGCGGGCTGATCCCCAATTCGTCAACCGGTTCCGGATAAGGATCTCCGTCGGCGATGGACGCTTCTGCACCCTCCTCAACGTTCACCACGATGGACAAGGCGAGTCGCGAACCATTGGGCCACAAATATGTCTGATGTTTCATCGTCTCTCACTATGCTCGGCGATCATGGGTGAATCTGCTCCAGGGTTCTCGGTTGATCTGTTGGGCCGCGTCGCCATTCTGAGTATCGATCGTGCCGCCAAGCGCAATGCGCTGACCGACGACATGTGGCGGGAGTTGCCGATGCTCCTTGAGAGGCTCGACTCAGATGACCGAGTGGACGTCCTTCTAATTCGAGGATCTGGGGAAGATGCCTTCTCCGCAGGCGCTGATATCGATGAGTATCGAGAGGGCGCGGGAGACCCTGCCTGGGGACGAACAAGCAGCGCCCACGTTGCCAATGCTCTGGCCGCGGTTCGTGCGTTCCCCAAGCCGACCTTGGCTGCAATCCGTGGCCATTGTGTGGGCGGGGGCGTTGGTATCGCCATGTCATGCGACGTTCGTCTCGCGGGAGACGACGCCCAATTCGCGATTCCGCCGGCGCGTCTCGGGTTGGTGTTTCCGTTTGCGGATACGAGGCGACTTGTGGATCTCTGTGGGCCCTCCCGTGCGAAGCTCCTCCTCTTCTCCGGACAGGCCGTAGGCGCGGGTCGTGCACTCGAGTGGGGGCTGGTTGATTTGGTTCATCCGGCACTGGACCTGTTTGGCAGGGCGGAGGAACTGGCACAGGTGATTGCCTCGGTGTCCCAATACTCCGTTCGGGCTGCCAAGCGGATCGTCGGAATGATCGAGGACGGAGCAATCGAAGAGCCGATTGAAGCGCGGTCTCTTTCTGACGACGCGCTGGTGGGTCCGGATCACGCTGAAGGCATTGCTGCCTTTCTCGAAGGGCGCACCCCGGAATTCACCCATTGAGTATTCCCTCGATGTGGGCGGCCCTTTCGATGACCGTTTGGTCTTGTCCATGGGCACCGATCAACTGAATCCCGACGGGTAGTCCTCCGCCGGTTGTGACGGGAATAGTCATCGCTGGGTGCCCGCTCACACTCGCAAGGGCGGTGAAGATTGACGCGAGTGGATTCTCCCCTTCGCTCAGGAGGGAAGCTGGTGAGGGTGAGGTTGGCGTTACGACGAGGTCGACCGATCCCAAGAGACAGTCCAACGTCTGGGCGCAGCGTTTCATGAGTTCACGTGCATCGCTGATGGCGTCGCTGGACAGTTGGGATCCGTAACGCAACAACTCGATCACGTCGTCGGTGAAGCCATTGCCTAGCACATTTGCTTCCTCCCAATAGAGGCGATAGGCATTCGTCTCTACCGCGATCAGACCGGCGAGCCTGACATCGGCCAGGTCGACTCCCAAGTCGACTCGGGTCACTTTGATGCCTGTCTCTTGGAGCGATTCGAGGACTCCTGCAAATACCTCCTCGACAGAGCCGCTGAGTTGCGTCTTGGTCGTGTCAAGGATCCCGATACTTGAGAGTCGGTCCGGATGTGAGTCGGAGCGTCGGTCGGCTGACATGATCGCCAAGACAGTTGAGATGTCGACAATTGCTCTCGCGATCGGGCCGATGGTGTCCATGACCGGTTCGAGTTCCATTAGGCCCGCGGTCGGGATCAGGCCCCGCGACGGTTTCAATCCTGCGGTACCGGTAAATGAAGCAGGAATTCGGACCGAGCCAAGCGTGTCTGACCCAATTGCTATGGGGGTGTATCCGGCTGCCACCGCTGCGGCCGAGCCGCCAGAAGACCCGCCCGCGTCCCGGTCAGCCGCGATTGGGTTGCTGGTGACTCCGCTCCACCGGTTCCGTGTCGTGGCCCCAATGGCCGCGGACGGGAGATTGGTTGTCCCGATCACCACCGCACCGCCTAACCGCAAACGGCGGACGGCGAGGGCGTCGGTCTCGACGGGTTTGAGATTTCGATTGCGGATTCCTCCCGATCGCCGATATCCCTTGACCGCTATGTTGGCCTTCACTGCAATCGGCACGCCGTCCAACGGACTGAGCGGACTCCCCTTCTTGTATCTCGCATCTGCGGCCTCGGCCTCGGCGCGTGCCTGACCCTCGCGAACTTCGATGAAAGCTCCGAAAGGGTCATCGGCGATGGCGCGCAAGGAACGGTCGACAACCTCGCTTGGAGTGAGTCGATTCTGACGAAAGGCGACCTCGAGATCTCGTCCGGAGTCGATCTCAGCGTTCATCGATGAGCCTATTCGGCTTCTGTTTCCGTTCTATGCCAGTGAGTTGCGCCGTGTCGCCGGGTCCAACCAGTTGGACGATGGGTCGGAGACCGATCACCGCGCGAAGTCGATCCGCGTAGTCGACAGAATCCGCAGATTCGGGCGAGCGGTGTTCAACGATGACGACGAGATCCTCCCGCCCGCTCGGCTCACGAATCGCCCGACAGAAATATTCGCCCGTTAGCTGCGCATCGGCATCGAAGCTGGCAGCGAGAGCGTGCGGATAGACGTTTATGCCGCGGATCTTCACCATGTTGTCGCTTCGCCCGTGGAATCCTGAGATGCGGCGGAAAGGCAGGTCGAAGCCTGGACTCTCAAGCGACCACGATGAGCGATCATGCGTGTTGAAACGGATAATGGGCGCGATGTCGTCTTTGTAAAGACACGTGACCACGATGTCGCCGTCCTCGCTGGGTTCCGTTGGTTGACCGGCATCGTCGACGATCTCGACGAAGTGAGCGTCTTCCCACACGTATAGGCCTGTTCGATCTGGCCCTTCAGCTGCGATGCAGCCCGTGTCGGCAACGCCGTACCAGTCATAGGCCGGAGCACCCCAGTCCGCCTCGACCGAAGCTCGGTGTCTAGCCGGAAAGTGTCCAAGAATCATCCGAACTGGAATATCGGTGACGGGGTCGATCCCCTGTTCCCGAGCAACCTGCGCCAAGTGCCTGAGGTAGTCCCCGAACCCGATGAGGACCGTGGGTCGGAACTGCCGCATCAGAGCGACCTGACGGACCGAGGGTGTTTCGACTCCCGTGCCAGCCGAGAGGAACTTGGCAGACGTGAAGTGAGTTACGGCCTCGCGAAGATAATGCCCACCGTTCACTGTCCCGTGCCCATACACAGAGTGGACGATGTCGTGCGGGCCAACTCCCAGCCAGTTGAACATCCGCGCTGCGAGGACATTTGCTGTCTCCCGGCCCCAAGGCCCGAAGAGGACCGGCTGGGGATCAGCCGTAGTCCCGCTGGTCGTCTGTAAAACGACCGGCGGTGCATCGGCGGGGGCGTACGAGTCCTCCGCATGTGCGGTACCGAAAGGGGGACGACTAGCGATGTCCGCCATCAGGTCGCTCTTGTCGAAGACAGGGAGAAGCCCGAGTTGTTCGACGCTGCGAACGTCCCCAGGCTCGGCGCCCACCGCGTGCCAACGATCTCGGTAGAACGGCGTCTGCCAGGCCCGGGCCAGTGAGCGCTGGAGACGCTCGTCCTGGATAGATCGGAGCTCGTCTTCGCCCAAGTGCTCGTAGGCCTGGAACATGGCTAGCCCGGTTGGATACTCTCGGCGCAGCCGACCTGGATCGACAAAATCGAGGTAGGTCCTGTCGCTCACAGCATGCTCAACATCGTGTCAAGGCTGGGCTCGTTGGCGAGGTCGCTGAGGACTGCGGCCAGTGCCTCGATGCGTCCGCTTTCCCAATCCGTGCCGAATTCGACACACGATTGGAACTTGGCTATCTGCTCGTCAGGATCAAGTGAATGACCGGGGCTTCCGAGCGAGTAGTCGACAGTGACGGATTCGACTCGCCCAGCTGCGTGGATCTCGAAGGTCTGCGGATCGAATGCATTTGGATTCGGGTTGTCATCGATCAGGATCTCGACCTTACGGGCGAGCTCGTGAACCGTGGGGTCGGACAAGCGGTCGAGTGCGGTGGTGGATAAATCGACCCTCCCATCCAAGATGGCACTCGCTGCAAGGAACGCCAGGTTGAGGCGCGCAGCGCCAGGTGTCTGAGAGGGCTCGAGGGGACGGTTCACCAACTGATGGATCATCGGCGGAACGCGACAGACGATTCGGTCGATGGTGGACGGATCGACGCCGCTCCTCCTTAGACGGAGCATCCCGTCGATAGCCGCGTGAGTCGCCCGGCCAGACGGAAAGGGCTTGTATGAGACCCTCGTGACTTCCCACATTCGACCCAGGCTCGCCTCGAGCTTGTCAGGTGTCCCGCCGGCCTCGATCAACCTGTAGTACCCGTAGGGTCCTTCAAATGTGTGGCGGGGGCCTTCTTGGCCAGCCACCGCCAGATCCACGGCCACTAGCGCATTTCGTGCATTGAATCCAACCTGGAGTGGCAGGAGATCGGATCCCTCAACATGCGGCTGCATCGTTCCGCTGACCTGGCCGTAACCGATTCCGATCGCGTTGGATATCGTCCGCTCCGGAAGCCGGAGCGCGTTTCCGATCGCACATATCGCTCCGAAGATTCCGGCCGTGCCGGGGCGGAAGAACTGAAGTGGAGTGGTTACTACGTCCCCGATGCCAGCAGCGACGTCCACCCCGACAACCGCCGCAGTGATGAGATCACGACCGGTCAGGCTAACTCCGCCGGAATCTCGTTCGATTGCTGCGATCAGGGATGGAAGGACAACTGTTAGGGGATGAACGACTGCGGGTTCATGAATGCAGTCGAACTCGAAGCAGTGCATCTGGTGGGCCACTGTCATGGCGGCGACTGGCGCAGACGACCGACGCGATGTTCCCCAGATGCGGGACTCTGACGACACCCCCCAGTAATCGGCCAACCCACGCAGACGCTGACTAGATGGATGCGCCGCTCCGGCGATTGCGACGCCTATCGAGTCGCGGATCAGGCCGACTGCGACATCGGTGACCTCACGCGGCAGGTCAGCGTATCTCGTCTGTGCCGCGTGCGCGGATAGGGCTTCAGTCAGAGTCACGTCACGCCCTACCGACGATCCGCCGGGCTCGCTTCAGTACCGCCTCGTCAATGAATTCATCGTCATCGACGAACGCCGACTCACCACCGCTGGATCGAGCAAGGACACGGTTTGCCCATTCCACCTTGTCCGCAGTCGGGGCGAAGACTGCGTTTGTAGGGTGGATATGGGTCGGATGGATCACGCCACGGGATCCGAATCCGATCCTGCGTAGAGCATCGCTTGACTCCCGGAGTCCATCGAGGTCCTTGATAGATGTCCACACAGGACCGATTGGCGGTTCGATGCCAGACGCTGCGCTCGCCAGGACGAGGGCAGCACGATGGTGGGCGAGTTCGTCGGAGCGGGCGTCAGCCTCAATGCCAAGGTCGGCTATTAGGTCCTGCTCGCCTAACGCGATCGCGACGACCCCTGAGGTCGTGGACAACTGATGGGCATTCACCACTCCCCGTGCGCTCTCCACCATCGCGATCACCGGCTTCCTGGTCAGTAGGTGAACCTCCGCAACGAACTCTGGGTCCTCGGCTTTGGGGATCATCGTTCCCGCGAAAGGACCCTTGACCACGATCTCTAGCTCGTCGATGAGTGGAGGTTCCTCTCCAGATATTCGAATCCACGCGATTGCCTCCATCTCCGTGACGGCCCGTGACCACTCAGCAATTGCTCGGCGAGCGAAAGGCTTCCGTTCCGCGGGCACGCCGTCCTCCAGGTCGATGATTACCTGGGAAGCACCCGATCCGATCGCCTTGTCGAAGCGGTCCGGTCGATGTCCTGGAACGAACAGAAGTGACCCGGAGGCGGAGTATTCGGTCAAGAGATCACAGCTTCCCCCGCCACGAGCCCCTTAGCGATGACAACTCGCATGATGTCATTGGTGCCCTCACCGATCGACATGAGTGGCGCGTCGCGATAGAGGCGCTCGATATCGAGTTCCTTGGAATAACCTGCTCCGCCGTGGATCCGCATCGAATCGAGGGAATTCGCGATAGCGGCTTCCGAGGCGTGGTACTTAGCCATTCCCGACTCGACATCGATGCGGTGGCCCTCGTCGCCGCGCGATGCGGCCCACCACGTCAATAGCCTGGCTGTTTGCGCCCGGGTGGCCATTTCCGCAAGCCGCAGCTGCACGGCCTGAAAGTCCGCGATCGGCCGCCCAAACGCGTGCCGTTGCCTCGAGTACGCCAGAGCCTGGTCGTAGGCCTCCTGGGCGATGCCGACCGAACGTGCAGCCACGTTGATCCGTCCGATCTCCAAAGCCGACAAGACCTGTTGCAACCCCCGGCCTTCTACCTCGCCCAGGAGATTCGATGCCGGGACTCGCGCATCCACGAATGACACCTCGCACGACTCTGGTCCTTTGTAGCCGAGCTTGGGAATGTCTTTCGAGATCGTGTACCCCTTGGTTTCTCGATCTACCAGGAGCACGCTCATACCCGCATGGGCGGGTTCCGCATCCGGATCGGTCTTAACCAGAACTGGGAGGGGATCGGCGTAACGGGCATTAGTGATCCAGAACTTCGTTCCGTTAACGACATACTCGTCGCCGTCGAGCCGCGCGCGGGTAGAAATGCCCTGCAAGTCGGTCCCAGCGTCGGGTTCGGTGAGGGCGATGGCTGTTCGCCTGGTGCCGGTGGCGAGGTCGGGCAACAGCCGAGCACGCTGGTCTTCGGTACCGTGGCGGGCGATCATCCACGTCGCGAGGCTGTGACTTCCCAGGATGCCAGCTATGCCCATCCAACCCCGCGATATCTCGTCGAACACGATCGCGAGGGACACGAGATCGGCCCCGAGTCCACCATAAGGCTCCGGGACGGTAAGTCCGAACAGTCCCAACTGCTGCATCGTGTCGACGATTTCGACTGGGTATCGGCCCTCTTCCTCCCAGGCACGCGCCACGGGGCGAATCTCCCGGTCAACGAATTCTCGAATGGTGCGCTGGAAAAGTATCTGCTCGTCAGTGAGCCGGAAATCCATCAGACCGCATCCTTTCGCCCGTTGCCATACTCCCGATAGTAAAGGTCGGACAATTAGACAGGCAACTTTAAACCGGGGGTTAACCGCTGCGACTATCTCCACCAAAGGCGCCCTCAGCAGCGAGGACGGAGATCTCCGAATCAGTCAGCTCGAGAGTGTCTTTCAACACGCGTTCCGTGTGCTCGTATCTTGCGGGTGCTTGTCTCATGCCGGGCCGTGCGCCGTCGATCAGGAACGGACTGGCAATTTGTTTCACTACGCCGAGGTCTTCGTGGTCGAATCCGGCGATCAACCCACGCGCTGACGTCTGCGGGTCTGCCATTGCCTGGTCGAGGTCATTCACCGGCCCGGTAGGAACGCCCGCTTCTTCGAGGCGTCGGATCCATTCCCCTGCAGGTGCGGTGGCGAACGTCTCGTCCAGTGTCCTGATGAGGGCTTCCTTCGCGTCTCGCCGAGTCGCGAACGTCGCGTACCTTGGGTCGGCGAGCAGGTCTGGGCGTCCGATCGCTTCCATTGCTCGTGACCAGAAGTGTTCCTTCGCGCACCCGAGAACAAACCAGTCAGCGTCCGAACCTTGAAAGAGCTGGAATGGCACCAGCGAGGGGTGCGCAGATCGGGAAAGGCGGTCCGGTTTCCATCCTCGGCTGAGGTGCCAAGTTGCGGGATACGTCAGAAGTGACATTGCGATGTCGAACAGACTCAAGTCGAGATCCATACCGCGGCCTGTGCGCCGAGAGGCATGTACACCCGCCAACAGCCCGAGTGCTGCGACAAAGCCACCCGAGTAGTCGACGAGTGACAGACCCGACTTCGATGGAGGAGACCCGGGCTCTCCGGTGAGATCCATCCAGCCCGCCAGACCCTGCAGGATGTAGTCGTAGCCAGGTTGGCTGGCACGCGGTCCAGTAGTCCCGAAAGCGGACAACGAGACACAGACGACACGCGGGTTGATCGAGGCCAGGTGGGAATAACGGATGCCGAGTTGATCGGGAACGTCGCCCCTCAGGTTCGAGTACACGGCATCTGACCGGGCAACAAGCTTCTCGAAGACCCTCCGTCCAGCTTCGGTTCGCAGATCGAGCCCGACAGACTGCTTGTTCCGGTTGAAACTCTGAAAGAAGAGGGAGTCATCTTCACTCGTGTATGGAGGCACGGTGCGGCCTACGTCGCCTCCTGAACCAACGTCCTCGACTTTGATTACGTCGGCACCTAGGTCTGCGAGGTGCATCGATCCGAATGGTCCGGCACCGTACTGCTCCACAGCCACAATTCGGATGTCGTCGAGGAGGCTCAACGGGCCAAATCCGGGGTCGGTCACGTTCGAGTCGACTCAGAACGTCTCAGCCGATCGATCTGGCTGTAGGTGTCGCTGAGGGTTACCAGATGACGAAGCATTTCCTCCCCGGCGGCCTTTGGATCCCCGGCCTCGATCGCTTCGGCGATGACGAAATGTTCCATAGCCACCTTTCTCCAGAAGCTCTTTGGGGCCTCGTCTCGAAGGAATCTTGTACGGAGCACCGAGAAAATCGGGCGGGTCATCATCTCAAGGAGCAGATTGCCCGTCGCCTGCAGAATTAGGACATGGAAGTTTCTACTCGACTCATAGGTGGAAGACAGGTCGCTGGTACGCGTCTCGTGGAGAGCATCGAGAATTGTCTCGACATCCTCCGGAGAGCGGCGCGCAGCAGCTAAACGCGCAGCCGGTACCTCCAGCAGCTCGCGAGCCTCCAAGAGCTCTTGAACCGAGATTGCGTCAGCACCGGCCAGAAAGCCGATGCCGGTCTCGATCGGCCCGTACACGGCATCGTGTTCCGGCTGACCGACGAAACTCCCTCCAGCGGTCCCGCGCAAGGTCACAACTAAACGTTGTGACGCCAAGGTTCTAAGTGCCTCCCGAATCGTCGATCGGCTCACCCCGTACTCTGCAGCCAGATCCGCTTCGACCGGAAGCCGGTCGCCGGGCCGGATCGCTCCCGCAAGTATCTGGCTGCGGATACTCGCGGCCACATGCTCATAGGCCAGATGTCCGCTTGGAGTCGATGACACGCGCGGATCCTAATTGCCTGACAATGGACCCCGCAACAGTGACACCCGCCGGACCTTGTGGTAGAAACGTCTGATATTTGGGTCGTCTATGTCTGGGAGCGTTCGTCTAATGGTGGTCCACGACAGGAAGTTAGGCCGGTCATACGAGGACTTTGCCCTCGGCGATGTATATCGGCATCCGTTGGGTCGCACAGTCACGGAAGCAGACAATATCTGGTTCACCCTCCTGACGATGAATACGAACCCGAACCACTTCGATTCAAAATTCGCAGCACAATCTGAGTTCGGTCGACCACTCGTAAACTCCGGTCTAACGGTCGCGATCGTCCTAGGCCAGTCTGTGATTGACACCTCTCAGCAAGCCTTCGCGAACCTCGGCTGGGACGAAATCCGCCTGATTCACCCGTTGTTCGTCGGCGACACCCTGTA
>JBGTKD010000031.1:0-18788 GCA_041744795.1 Acidimicrobiia bacterium | reverse complement strand
GCCGGCGACTCGGGATCGAGCCCGAACGCCTGCTCGGCGTGGTCGAGCGCCCGATCGAGCATCCCCGCCTCGAAGGCCATCTGCGCCGCCGTAGCGCCGAAAAACGCCGCTTCTCTTGTCCGGAACTCCGGGATCGACGAGGCGGCGAGCTCCACGAGCTGCACGGCAGAAGTGCGGTCGCCCTCGAGCCAGGCAAGCTCCGAGCGGCGGATGAGCACGCCGGGATCGTCGGCGGCGACTTCGACGATCAGCTCGAACCTGCTCCGGGCGTTCTCGTAGTCCCCGACCGACAGCAGGGCGTCGCCCGACGCCGCCAGCGCAGAGAATCGGTCGGGGTCTACGGCCAGGATCGCCTCGGTGAGCTCGATGGCGCCATCGAAGTCGTGCAGCGAGACCCGTACCTGCGCGAGCATCGTCGCTGCGAGGATGTCTCCCTCATACTGCTCGAGCGCCTGCTCAAGCGCCGCCTCGGCCTGCAGCAGGTTCGTCGGGTCTCCCGAGGCGCGGGCTCGATCAATGTAGAGCCCGGCGAGGAACCGAAGATCGAGGACTTCGGGGCTCCCGGCCACCCTCGCTTCGAAAGTGCTTATCTGCCGGTCCAGCTCATTCCTCGGGAGGAACGAAGGGATCGGCCGGGACGCAACCGTCGCGATGCGCACGTCCTCGGAGGTGAACCTCGGTCCGGGCTGAAGCGCTGCGATCAGATAAGTGCTAGCGACCAGCACTCCGGCGGCGAGCAGGAACCAGAAAGCCCGGCGTTGCTGGGGCTTGCCGCGAGCGGCCGTGTCGTCGTCGGAGCGCTGGGTGGGCGTCTCGGCTGTGGTCACGGCTCCCGCACCTCCTCTCATGGTCCAGCAAGATGGTCTTGGCGCGGGATCCGATTATGGATCGCGTCCCGCGGTGTGGTGAGAGTAGGTGAACCCCCAGCGTTGTTCCCTGTCCCCTATTCGCGGCGGGGGGTTGGTTCACCTACTTGATTGTGGTCTATGGCACCGGTGAGTGCCGTGGATTCTTCTCCGGGGGACGTATCAACTGGGAGATCCCCGAGTCGGCTCCCAAACGCACGCACCAGCTCGTCGAGCTCGCGGTCGAGTTCAGTGCCCTTGCGGTCACGATTAGCGCCCACAACTTCTGGTTCCACCCGCCGGCGTGGTTCCAACAGCGACGGGAAGAACGATCCCTTGCAAAACCTTGGGGATCTTTGAGTTCGACATCTCCTGTGGGGTGTCGAGAATGAACGGGTTCGAGCACCGTTGCGCTGATTTGTTCACATTTGAGTACTAAACGGGTTTGAACCCGGTCGCCGGCGGGTATAGGTGTCGATTGACGATGCCGGTGATGAGCATCGCTTATTTCCGCCGTCCTGGCGGTGGACGAAAGGATGACAATGACGATGACACGAAGGGCCACTCCGCTATTGGCGTTGCTCGCTGCGTTCTTGATGATCGCAGGGCTGACTGCGCCGAACGCCAGTCAGGCTGCCGACCATCTCGACGCGCCCGGGATCCTGCCGCCGGGGGGCGACATTCAGGCCGACATCAACGACTTGTACGCCTTTGCCGGAGCCACCGGGAACACCGTGCTCGCAGTGACCGTCCACCCCGCCGCCAACTCGCTGTCGACATTCGGCAGCGATGTCCTGTATCAGATCAAGATCGACACGAACGGCGACGCCGTCGAAGACATCTCTTATAAGTTCAGCTTCTCGGCACCGACATCGGCTGGCGCGCAGTCCGTCTATGTGCGCAAGGCCATCGGCGCCGACGCTGTGGGCCACAAGCCCACCAGCGGTGTATTCGTCGCGTTCGGCCCGGTTGAGAGCATTCTGAGCATGGCAGGGGGCGGACAGCTCTACACCGGACTGCGTTCCGATCCTTTCTTCTTCGACTTCAACGCGTTCCTCGGAACCGTTGAGGGCGTACCTACGGGCGCAAGCTTGCTCGACGGCACCGGCAGCGACTTCTTCGCTCCGCTCGATGTGCTGGCCATGGTCCTGGAAGTGCCGGACTCGGCGCTTGCCAACGGAAACCCGATCGGGGTTTGGACCACGACCGCCAAGAACGACGGAAGCGGCTTCGCACAGGTGGACCGCACCGGTCGACCGGGGATCAACACCGTTGTGAACAGCACCGGTCCGCTCGTCCAGGCTCCCGAGGGCGCCAAGACGGCCTTTAACCAGGCGGCCCCGGTCAACGACGAGCAGTTCCGTGCTCGAGTCGTCAGCGCCCTGAAGGCCTACTCCTCGCTCGATACCGAGGGCGCGTACACCGACGCACAGGCGAACGCCCTGGCCGACGTGCTTCTGCCCGACATCCTGCCGTTCGATAAGAACCAGACGGCGCTGCCGCCGCCCCTCGAGGGACGCGCGCTCGCAGACGACGTCATCGACACCGAGCTGCGGGTGATGACGGGTGGAGATCCTCTCGGCCTGTTCGCAGACCGTGACGCAAACGGCGCGATCAACACCGATCTAGTCGGCCCGCACGACGACTACCTGTCCTCGTTCCCCTATCTCGGGACTCCCCATGCAATGGTGGAGGCGAACTACAAGATCACCATCGAGAACCTGACCAACGGTCAGCCGTTCTCGCCGCCAGTCGTAGCCACGCACAGCTCCGGCTTCTCGATGTTCACCGTGGGGTCGGCAGCCAACAACGCTCTCGCAGCCATCGCACAGGACGGCAACCCCGCCCCGATGGTGCAGGCAGCGACCGGATCGGCGGCGGTGACCGACGTCAGCGCAGGAATCCCGATGGGGACCCAGACCAAGCAGGTGGGGCCATTCGCTCGCACGCAGAGCTTCGGCCTAACCGCCTCGCCTGGCGACGTCCTGTCGCTGGCAACCATGCTCATCTGCACCAATGACGGGTTCCTGGGTCTCGACTCGGTTGCGCTTCCCACCTCGGGCAGCGCGACGTTCGATCTCATCGGCTACGACGCCGGTAGAGAGCAGAACACCCAGCTCAGCGACGACATCGTCCAGCCGTGCAGCTTGCTCGGACCGACGGCGCTGCCCGGTGATCCCGACGGCAACGACAATTCCAACGTGGAAAGCGACGTCATCCGACTCCACCCGGGGATCCAGTCGACCGGCGAGCTCACGCCCGCCAACCACGGCTGGACCAATCCCGTGGCACGAGTGACGGTGGAGCGGCTTCCCGCACTGGGCGCACGGTTCACCGACGACAACGGCAACGTCCACGAGTTCAACATCGAGATCATCGCGGCTGTCGGGATCACGATCGGATGCAACCCGAGCGGGACCGCGTTCTGTCCGGGCGATCCCACGACGCGTGGGCAGATGGCGGCGTTCCTCAACCGTGCGCTGAACCTGCCGGACACCACCCAGGACTTCTTTGCCGACGACAACGGGTCGATCTTCGAAGAAGACATCAACCGCCTCGCGGCGGCCGGCATCACGTTCGGCACCAGCGCGACGACGTTCTCCCCGCACGGGCCGGTGACTCGTGGCCAGATGGCTGCGTTCGTCGCCCGTGCGTGGGCGCTCCCGTCGACGAGTCAGGACTTCTTCACCGACGACAACGGTTCGGTGCACGAAGCAGACATCAACCGCCTGGCGGCGGCTGGAGTCACTAAGGGCACGGGCCCGGGTACGTTCGAGCCGTTCCGAGCCCAGCAGCGGGACGAGATGGCTTCGTTCCTGGCACGGGTACTCGGGTGGGGCTCCTGACCAGGAGACCGTGACGGGCTGATGCCCGTCACCCAACGATTGCCGAGGGGCTGTGGACTCCGGTCCCAGCTCCTCGGCCGCGTTTGGCGGCCTGTTCGTAGTGGACAGCTGGCCGCATTCGTAAAGGAAGGAAGCCACGATCCCCGATCAATCAGTAGTAGATCCCCAATCCTTGAGCGACAACGCCAACTCGCGGCGGTAGATATCGGCTCTGGCGAACTTGAGTTCTTCGAATCCACGCACCTGATCTGGGAGTGAGGCAATCCGCACGGCCTCTTCGTAGCGCGCTTGTGTCACACCGGCCGCAACTTTGGCCATCGCCACCTCGAACTCGGAGATCATCTCCCGCTCAAGTCGGCGCATCGCACTACGTCCGAAAGGATCCAGCGGTGATCCTCTGAGCGTCTTGCCACGTGCCAACATCGAAAAAATCGGCCGCGACCAGGATCCGAATCGGACCTTTCGTTTGACCCCCAACGAAGCGAGTATCGGTGGATGGAGAAGCCAACCGAACTTGGCCTTCTCGCCACCGATCCGGTCAGCTGCGACGCTCGCCTCGGGCAGAAGCATCAGCCGAGCAACCTCGTATTCGTCCTTGTAGGCCATCAGCTTGTGCAACGAGTCGGCTGCGGTCCGGGTAAGCCGACCGGAGTCATCCGCCCCGGCAACCTCGGCCAGAGTCCCGAGGAACCTCTCGGCCCACCGCTCACTCTGATAGCCGACGAGGTCTGCCGTCAGCATCTCGACGTGTGCCGTGAGATCGAGATCGAACTTCCAAGATCGAATCTGATCGGATAGTTGGGGTCGCAACTCTGCAACGGTGATCACCAGCCCGGTCTCCAGTCGGTGGGCTCGCAGCACCGCCTCGACTCGATCCGGGTCGCCCACCACCGCTCGACCCCAGTCAAAGGCAGCCAGATTGTCTTCGACCGCCACGCCGTTCAGCGTGATTGCACGCCGCATTGACTCCGGTGAGATCGGAATGTCACCAGCCTGTACCGCGACTCCGAGAAGAACGATGTTGGCCATGGCTTCTCCGGCTACGACGGTCGCCAGTCCCGCGGCATCGGTCAAACGGAGTCCGACACCTGCCGAGGCCAGACGTTCAGTCGCAACCGATGCCGGGAACTCAACCTCTGGATGGCCGATCATCGCTCCGGTTGGCACGCGCTCAGTCGAGGCGACGATACGGGTCCGGCTCGGGTCGCAAACACCGATCACTCCGTCGCTGGCCGCCACAAGTTGATCAAACGCAACCAGAGTCGTGGCCTCGCCCTCGCCGACGAGGTTCGTGGTCGTCACTCGGTCCGCCAGTATCAAGTCACTCACCACCGGACCCGCTTTCTGGGACAGCCCGGTCTGGTCAAGCCCCGCTACCTTCCATCCGTCGAACATGGCAGCAGTCGCCAAGATCTGGGCGGCTGTTACTACGCCCGTCCCACCGATTCCAGCGAGACGAATGGGAACCGTTCCCCGCACCTCGAACGCCACAGGGTCGCCAACCTCGGGAGGCTGCGGCCGAACCGGCGCGACGTAACCACCTGTCTCGACTTCCATGAAGGCCGGACAGTCGCCTTCGACACAGGAGTAGTCGAAGTTGCAGGAAGCCTGATGAATGACGGTCTTGCGGCCGAGTGCGGTGTCAACCGGTTGGACCGACAGGCAGTTGCTCTTGTCGCCGCAGTCACCGCAACCCTCACAGATGCGGTGGTTGATCACTATCCGCTTCGTAGGTGTCGCTACCAGACCACGTTTGCGGTCTCGACGTAGCTCCGCGGCGCACTCTTGGTCGTTGATCAGCACAGTGACGCCGTCGATGCCAGCCAGGATCTCCTGTGCCTCGACAATGCGATTCCTATTCCACACCTCGACACCCGATGGCAGACCGGTGCGCGAATAGTCCTTGGCGTCGGGGGCGGTGATAATCACCCTCTTGACCCCCTGGGCCAACAGGATGGTGCACAACTGAGGTACACCGATGGAGAAAGAGGCGTCCTGTCCACCAGTCATGGCAACCGTGGAGTTGTAAAGGATCTTGAACGTGATGGCGACCCCGGCCCCGATAGCCGCTTGAATCGCTAGTTGGCCGGAGTGAAAATAGGTTCCATCGCCGAAGTTCTGGAACACGTGCCTGGTGTCCACAAACTGCTCCATGCCGATCCAGTGAGCACCTTCGTTCCCCATCGCCGTGATGCCAAAGGTCTGGCCGACCAGCTCTTCCGGCATTAGGAGCGACATTCCATGACATCCGGTACCCGCTCCCACCAGCGCCCCGTCGGGAACCTTGGTTCCCCAGTTGTGGGGACAACCCGAACAGAAGAAAGGCGTTCGGTTGATCGCGAGCGGGACCAGTGTCTTTGTCCTGGCGGCCGGAAGCGGTGCAAGCCGTTCGGAGAGACGTCGGGCAAGCCGCTCTCGCAGTCCGGGAAGAATGGCGTCGGTATCCAACAGGCCGTAGCTCGGCATCAGCTGACGTCCGTCCTCGTGCCTCTTCCCAACGACCACGGGTCGATCGGCTGAGTCGTACAGAGTGTCCTTGATCAACCACTCAAGGGTCGGGTTCTTCTCCTCCACCACAAGGATTTCGGAGAGACCACTCGCAAACCGGTGAACCAGGGCGTGATCGAATGGGACCGGCATACGCAACTGGAGAAGCCGGATTCCAGCTGCCCTGATGGCGTCGTCGTCGGTGAGCCCCAAGCGATGAAGGGCCTCCTTCATTTCGTAGTACGTGTATCCGGTGGCTGCGATACCGATCCACGCATCGGGCGGGTTGACATCGATCCGGTTCAATCCGTTGTCTACCCCGTACCGATACGCAAGCTCGGCCCTCACCGTGCGGAACTCCTCTTCGGCCGCGATCATCCGGGCCGACCCCAAGAACTCTGCACTGGGATGGGGGCGCGGCTCGTGTTCGGGCATGACCGGGTCGTGTTCCAGCACAGGAAGATCAACTGTGCCGCTTCCATCAGCCACGGGCGTAACGATTTTCATCGCCGCCCACAGACCCGAGGCGCGAGAGATGGCGGCGGCATGCATCCCCAATTCGAGACACTCGCGGGTGTTGCCCGGATAGAGGATCGGCATGTGGAGGTCGACGAGTGCCGAGTCCGACGACGAAGGCATCGTCGAGGATTTAGCGGCTGGATCGTCGCCTACCAGCGCGATGACACCACCTAGCGGCGAGGTCCCCGCGAACACACCGTGGCGGATGGCATCCGTCGCCCTGTCGAGTCCGGGAGCCTTCCCGTACCAAACACCCAAGACACCGTCATACCGGGCATCCGGGCGAGAAGCAGCGAGTTGGGAGCCCATGACTGCCGAAGCTGCCAATTCCTCGTTCACGCCCGGACGGTGGACGATCGCGAGGTCCGGGTAGTTGCGCAACATTCGGGCGACCTCGATGTCGAATCCCCCCAAAGGTGACCCCGGATACCCGGAAAGGAATGCAGCGGTGTTGTGGCCTGCGCCCCGATCTCGGCGAAGTTGTTCAGGAGCAATGCGAGCAAGCGCCTGAATCGAAGTGATGAATACCCGGCCCTCGTCCCGGTTGTAACGGTCTTCCAACTGGTATTTGCTCGAATCCACGCTCTCAGTCTCTCACTCTTCGCCACCGACCACACGGCCACTGACCGGTCCGAGCCGAATGTTCCCAGCCGGTGATCTGGTCCTCGCCTGAAAAATCACCTCGTCGCCGTCCAAAAGGAAAGTCCTTGTGACGTCTCCGACCTGAACTTCCCGGGGTCCTCCCCACGACAGCTCGAGCAGACTGCCCAACTGGTCCGGCGAGGGCCCCGATACTGTTCCCGACGCGAGGAGGTCACCGGGCGACAGGCTCGCACCGTTCACCGTCATGTGAGCCAATTGCTGAGCTGGATTCCAGTAGAGGCCCTCGCCAGCATTCACCGTGGTCACCAGCTCCGATGAACTGGCTCCCGCCGGACGAATCCACACCTCGAGATCGATGTTCATCCCCCAATGATCGGGGGAGCGCAGATACGGAAGCGGCTCGGGGTCCTGTACGGGTCCGGGGACCCGGCACTCGGTGAGGGCCGCGAAGGGAACGACCCACGATGAAACCGAGGTTGCAAACGACTTACCCAAGAACGGGCCCAGAGGGACGTACTCCCAGGCCTGGATGTCCCTGGCGCTCCAATCGTTGACCAGCACCACTCCGAACAGATGGCTATCGGCTTGCAAGATGGGAACGGGCTGGCCGACTTCGGTCCGCCCGCCGAGGACAAAACCGAGCTCGAGTTCGAAGTCCAGCATGCGACTCGGTCCGAGAACAATCTCACCGCTCTCCGTACGGATCTGGCCAACCGGGCGGCGAACGGGAGTTCCATCGACGACGACCGTCGACGACCGGCCGTGGTACCCGCCCGGTTGATGCAACCAGTTGTCAGGCAGGGCCGGAGAGTCCGGCCGAAAAATCCTGCCGACGTTCTCGGCGTGGAATCGCGATGAGTAGAAGTCGACGTAGTCGGCTACCTCCCAAGCCAAGGCGTATCTCACGTCGTCCTGTGACAGTAAGTACTGGTCGAGGATCCCCCTCCCAACCAGGTCCAGGAGGTCGGACCTCAGCTCCGACCAGACGGGAGCCCCCGCACCCAACAAAGCGTTGAGATGACCTGACCTGAGAGTGTCCGTCGAAACAGCCGTCACGTGACCCGCGGCCGCCCGCAAGTCAACGACACCATCCCCGACCCCGACACCGACCCGCCGGGGACCGGCCGAGTCCGAGAAGACGCAGTAGGGAAGTGTCTCGCGCCCGAAGTCAATCGCCATTGATCAGACGGTAGGCCGCGCTGTGGGAACGAGCACACGACCGCTCTCCTATCTTCTAAGTTGAGCACATGGACACATCTCCCGTCCCGGACGCCGGGTTACTCGCAGACGAAGCCGTTGAACTCGTCCGGACCTGGCTACGAGAGGCACGTGAAAGCGACCACGGCACAGCCGAGACGCGGCGCCTGGCAGAACTCCTGGACGACCCTCACGGCCCTGGGTTCGCGATGCGCTTCGTGGACCTCGTCATCCGCCCCGAAGACGACCGCGCGGCCGCCACGCAGCTACGCGCCATCGTCTCCTCGACGGTGATTCCCAGGTTTCTGAGCCCAATCGATCGACTGCTGCTCCGTGCGGGAGCCTGGCTGGCCCCGCTCCTTCCCGGTGTGGTGCTCCCGCTCGCCCGGGCGCGGATGCGAGCCCTGATCGGGCATCTGATCGCAGACGCCGACACTGGAAGACTCACGCGACACCTGGCTACTGCACGACAAGCCGGCAACGACCTCAACGTAAACCTCCTTGGCGAGGCCGTACTCGGAGACGGCGAAGCCACGCGGCGACTCGAAGCGACCATCGCACTCCTCGAGCGCGACGACGTCGACTACGCATCTGTGAAGATCTCCTCGGTTGTCCCCGCCTTGAATCTGTGGGCCTTCGACCACACAACAGAACTGATCGAAGGCAGGCTCCGCCGTTTGTACCGAGTGGCCACTCACAGCTCCACGCCAAAGTTCGTCAACCTCGACATGGAGGAGTACCAGGATCTCGACCTGACGCTCGAGGCCTTTATGAGGATCCTCGAGGAGGACGAGTTCTCTTCTGTCTCGGCTGGCATCGTCCTCCAGGCCTATCTGCCAGATTCCTTCGGTGCCTTGCAGCGCCTCGCCGAGTGGGCGGCGCGACGTCACAGTCACAACGGAGGAGAGATCAAGGTCCGTCTGGTCAAGGGCGCGAATCTGGCGATGGAGCGGGTGGACGCAGCGATCCACGGATGGGAACAGGCTCCGTACGGGTCCAAGCACGAGAGCGATGCCAACTTCAAGCGTTGTCTCGATTGGGCTTTCCAGCCAGACCGGCTTGCAGGGATGCGCATCGGGGTTGCTTCTCACAATCTGTTCGATGTCGCCTGGGCAATGCTGCTGGCAGATCAGCGCGGCGTGTCGGACAGGGTCGACTTCGAGATGCTGCAGGGGATGGCGCCCGCCGAAGCCAACGTGGTCAGGCGAGCGGCCGGTGGATTACGGCTCTACACGCCGGTTGTCGCTCGCTCGGACTTCGACACGGCCATCTCATACCTGTTCCGCCGGTTAGAAGAGAACTCCGACCCGGAGAACTTCATCAGCACTCTCTTTGATCTCGAACCTGAGAGCGCGGTGTTCGCAGAGCAAGAAAGACGTTTCCGCCACTCGCTCGATCGTCGATGGCAGGTCTCCAGTCAAGCGCGCAGGAGCCAGGACCGAACCCGCACTCCCCCACCGACCGACACAGGGGCTCGTTTCGACAATGCGCCCGACACCGACCCGGCTATCGGGGTGAACCGGCTCTGGGCAGCGTCAATCTATGCGACGGCTCCGATGGCGCCGAAGGCATCGATGACCCACGACACAGCCGCAGTCGACAGGGCAATCGAACGCGCCCAACGCGCCCAAACGGAATGGATCAAGCGACCGGCGGAAGAGCGACGGAAATTGCTGATCGCTGTGGGCGACTCTCTCGAAGCCCGCAGAGCGGAACTGATCGCCACGATGATCCATGAAGGATCAAAGACCATCGGCCAGGCGGATCCAGAAGTCTCAGAGGCGATCGACTTCGCTCGCTACTACGCCGATCGGGTACTCGATGAAGTCGAAGGGGCCAGTTTCACCCCACTCGGGGTCATCGCGGTTGTACCCCCGTGGAACTTTCCGGTCGCGATTCCTGCAGGCGGGGTTCTGGCTGCATTGGCCGCCGGAAACGGTGTCGTTTTCAAGCCCGCACCGGAGGTTCCACGTTGCGCGGAGGTCGTCCACGAGGCGATCCTCGCCGCCGGGGTCCCCGCCGACCTAGTGCAGTACCTGAGAGTCCCAGACGACGAAGTCGGACGTCACCTGATCACTCATCCAGACATAAGCGCCGTCGTGCTCACCGGGTCCTTTGACACCGCGAGGCTGTTCAAATCATGGAAGCCTGAGCTGCGACTGCTCGCCGAGACCAGCGGCAAGAACGCGATCGTCGTGACTCCCAACGCCGACCTCGATCTCGCTGCAGCGGATCTTGTGCACTCCGCTTTCGGGCATGCAGGACAGAAGTGCTCAGCGGCCAGTTTGGCGATCCTCGTCGGCTCGGTCTACGACTCCGCCCGATTCCGACGCCAGATAGTCGACGCCACCCGCAGCCTGATCGTGGGCGAATCGGCGGATCCGGCGACGGACATGACGCCTCTCGCCGCCGAAATGAGTGACCGCCTCGAAAGAGCCTTTACCGTCTTGGATCCGGGCGAGACCTGGCTGCTCCGACCCGAGGCTCTTGGTGGACGCATGTGGACACCCGGCATCAAAGACGGGGTTGGCCCCGGTTCCTGGTTTCACCAGACGGAGTGCTTCGGCCCCGTACTCGGTCTCATGCGGGCGACCGACCTGGACCACGCCATCGAGCTCCAGAACGGAGTGGATTTCGGGCTCACCGGTGGCATCCACTCCCTCGACACCAGCGAACTCGACGCCTGGACCGATCGCGTCGAAGTCGGAAACGCCTATCTCAACCGTGGCATCACCGGTGCCATTGTCAGACGCCAGCCGTTCGGGGGGTGGAAGGCCAGCTCCGTCGGCCCCGGAGCGAAGGCCGGCGGTCCCAACTATGTCCTCCAACTCGGAGAGTGGCGCGACAACCACGAGACTTTGCAGCAGGGGGCTGAGCCGGGGGCGGACATCGCCGCGTTGATCGCGGCCCACGACTCTGACTGGCTGCGTGCAGCTATCGCCTCCGATGAATACTGGTGGGCCAACGAGTTCGGCGTCGAACACGATCCCACCGGTCTGACGGTCGAGTCGAACATCTTCCGCTATCGACCCCGACCGCTGGTTGTCATCAGGGCTAACGAAGGCGTCGACGTCGTTGCCGCCATCCGCCTGGTGGCAGCCGGTATCCGATCGGATACCAAAGTTCGCGTCAGTAGTGCCGCCCGGATCGAGATCTCCGGCGTCGAGGGCGTAACGGAGAGCGACAACGCGTTCCTGGCCTCTCTACCCACTCTGTCCGGTGTCCGCATCCGATTCATCGGCCACGCCCCATCCGAACTACACGCAGCCGCATGGCGGGCAGGTGCGGACCTGGTCGACGGCGATGTACTCCAGAATGGCCGACTGGAGATGCTTCCTTTCCTGCGTGAGCAGGCGGTGTCGCGAACCCGTCACCGCTTCGGCAACGTCCTGGCCTGAACTCCCTACTGGGACTCTCGACTCAATCTTCTTTGCTCGGTAGCAATCCCCGGAACCACCGCCATCATGTAGACGTCATACAGATTGACTAGGGATTTCAGATGCGGCGGTCACAACTGGTTTTGAGCGCGGTCATGGCGACCGCCTTGGCTGTTCTTCCCGCGTCCGGAGCAATGGGCATCGACCTGGACGATCCCAATCTGTTCGGTCCCGGTGAGCAGTGGGAAAGGCCGTCGGAACTCGCACGAGGCGACTCGGGCCCGTGGGTCGTCCGCCTTCAGCAGGAACTGACCACAGCCGGGTTCCGACCTGGCCGAGTGGACGGAGTCTTCGGTGCCGCGACTGTCGGTGCGGTGTACGCCTTCCAGAAGGTGAACGGCCTCGAGCGAGACGGGATCTTCGGCGAAGACGAGTGGCGCATTCTGGAGAGCGGCGAGACCATCGAGCTTCCATTGGTGGCCAGCCAGCCCGACCGCGTGGAGGTCGATCTCGATGCCCAGGTCCTCTACCTAGTCATCGATCATCGGGTCGAAGTCGTTTTGCCCATCTCCTCGGGAAACGGAGAGTTGTACAGGGGTAGGGCCGGACGCCTAGTGAAAGCCAACACGCCAGAAGGCTCCTTTGAGTTCCAGCGCCACATCAACGGGTGGCGAATCTCGTACCTAGGCGGTCTGTATCGCCCGTATTGCTTCCGGGGTGGGTACGCCATCCATGGGTCATATAACGTTCCGCCGTATCCGGACTCCCACGGCTGTGTGCGAGTGGAACTCCACGACATGGACTACCTGACCACCCAGTTGAGTCTCGGCATGCCGATCCACGTTTACGGCATCAACGTGGAACGCGCTGAACTCTTCGACATCTGACCCCATATCTTCCGCCGAGCCCATGGTGTCGGCTTTACGCTGAGACCCAAGCGATCTCTGGAGGGTTTGTGGCCTCGTTTCTCGGGTTCGGAGGCTATGTCCCCGAACGCGTGATGACCAACGACGACTGGGCACAACTCGTCGACACATCTGACGAGTGGATAGTCCAGCGCACGGGCATCCGAGAACGCCGCGTCGCTGCCGACGACGAATCAACAGCCACCATGGCCTACCAGGCTGCCCTCGTCGCTCTCGATGACGCCGGGCTCACCGCGCTGGATCTGGACGAGATCATCCTGGCGACCGACACCCCGGAAGTGCGGACCCCCGACACAGCATCCTTCCTACAACACATGCTCGGCGCCCGTGAGATCACCTCTTTCGACCTGGGAGGCAGCGGTTGCGCCGGTTTCGTACTTGCTCTCGACGTAGCCCGGTCACGGATCGCCTTCGAACCGAAGAAGGTCCTGGTCGTCGGCGTCGAGTTGATCACCAGGATGATCTCGCCTAAGGAGCGAGAGACCTGTGTGTTGTTCGGTGACGGAGCGGGCGCCGTTGTTCTCGGGCCTGGGGAAGGGGAAGCAGAACTGCTGGCCGTGGTGGGTGGCACCGATGGAGCTATGACGGGCATCCTCACACTTGACGTCGGTGGGACCCGCAATCCGTTCGATCCGCACTCCCCGGACCCCGATGCCCATCTTCATCTCACGATGCACGGAACCGAGGTGTTCAAACAGGCCGTGCACCGCATGTCCTCGGCCACAGCGTCAGTGCTCGACAAGATCGGTGCGAACGTGGGCGACGTCGATCTCGTCATCCCCCATCAGGCCAACAAGCGCATCATCGACGCGGTCGCCCGTCGTCTCGACGTGGACGAGAAGCGTGTTTACTCCAACGTCGACCGGTTCGGTAACACCGGCTCGGCGTCGGTGCCGCTGGCGCTTTGGGAGGCAAGAGCGAAGGGATTCATCGAACCCGGTGCCCTGGTCATCCTCACCGCCTTCGGGGCGGGGTTTCACTGGTCGGCAGCAGCCATCCGTTTCAACTAACCGCCCGAGTACGAGCGGCTCACCGCGATGTTGCCCGCCGGGTCTAGCAGGAACACCGTATCACCCGAGTTGTTCCACACCGCAGAACCTGTGTTGCACCAGTAGATGGCGGCGGCCGTGTCCTCACCGCAGCCCGTGTGAAGCCGAACGGTCGCACCCGGCTCGAGACCGAACCCGGGAGAGAACAGGTAACGGTTGCTTGCGGACTCGTCTCTGACAGCCCAGCCGGTGAGATCGACTGGAACCGCACCCACGTTGGAGATCTCTATCCATTCCCCGTTGAGATTGAGTTTGTCGTCGCCGGGAGCGTCGTAGTTGATCGCCGAAATCTCAAGAGATACCGTCGCCGCCGGGCCACATAAGTCTTCGGACCACAAACCACGGTGAGCGTCCTGAGCTTGCGCCTGAGCAGCCTCCAGCCTCGGAGCCAGGGCCGTATCCGGTGGATAGCGACGGGCGATCGCCGCTCCTTGTGATACCAGAACCTCGTTCACCAGTGAGTCGCCGACCCACACAAAACGCAGCAACCGGCCGAACTGATCGCGATCGCTCACATCAGCCTCGAGGCGAATGTCGATTCCGTCGACAAGCTCAATCAGCGCCGAGCGTGCCTCGTCGTAACCACACTCACCCATCTCTGGAGCGTCGATACCCAAGAGTCGCAGCCGCTCGTTACGACCGTCGAGGGAGACCTCGATCGTGTCGCCGTCAATCACGAACAGAACGGTCGCTGCGATGGTCGCCGGTTCAGACACGCATCCCGTGACTAGGGCGGCCACCAGAGCCCACCGCACAAGGGAGTCCACGTCAGGTATTGAGGATCACAACCGGGCACGGAGCATGGCGCGCCAGGTATTCAACGCGAGGGCCAAGGTGCAGACGGCTGGTCCCCGCCCTCACGCTCGTGCCCATCACCACCAGGTCGGCTCCAGTCTGGTCTATCGCCCGAAGAACCCCATGCTCGACCTCAGATGCCTCGATAACTTCGGTGGACATCCTCTGGTCGAGGCTGGAGGCGATTGCTTTCAACTCGGAGGTGATGTCGTTGGCAAACTCGGTCCGTGTCCCGCTTAGCGTGGGCGTGACCACGTAGACGGCTTCCACTTCCACATCCGGTCCCGCGATGGCAAACGCCAACTCGAGGGCCTTGCGTGCGCCAGGACTGCCATCCATCGGAACCAGCACTTTCGAAGGGCGCCAGTTGAGGTCTACTCCGCCGCCCCGGACCACAATCGTCGGGCACGGAGCCAGCCGAACAAGGTCGTCGAGCATCGGCCCAAACAGCGAATCCCCCGCATCGCTCATAGCCGGAGTCCCAATCATCATGAGGTCGTAATCGTGCGTGGCTTCCAGAAGAATGGCCGTCGCGGGGTCGACGCTCTGAACGATTCGGGTGTTCGTGGCGGGACCGTCGAAGACTGTCTCCGTCAGGAGGTCGAGATAAGCCGAGGCTTCCTTCGATTCACCCGGTGTGACGGCCATCACCGTGGTGGCCGTGTCGTTCACCTCTGCCAACCGCTTCGAGATGAGCGCTTCGAGGCTCTGGGTTCCTACGACTTCGGACCGGGGTCGGACGGGGACGAGCATGCGACGAATCCCCGCTGTGAAGAGGTCACGGGTCGCTTCCTCTCGGGCCAGCCTCTCGGATTCTTCGGCGCCCATGTCGACTCTGGCGAGGCAGTATCGCAACGCCACGGGTGCCAGCAATGACGTGACGACCGCCATGACAACGATGATCGAGAACATCTCGACGCTCAGGACACCGAGCGAAAGACCGATCGTGGCGATGATGATTTCTACAGCCCCTCTGGCGTTGAGGCCGGATCCGTAGGCCAGGGCAGTCCAGTGGGGCTGCTTGGAGAAAATTCTGGCCCCGAGATATGCGCCGGTCACTTTGCCGAAGGTCGCAACACCGATGACCGCCAATGTGATGAGAAGCAGCCGGGGCTCGAGGATCGCGGTGATGTCGACCTTGAGGCCGGCGACCGCGAAGAACACTGGCGCGAAAACGGCCAGGGCCATCGACTCCAGTTTGTGGACGACGTCGACGGACAGGCGTGGCAGCCGTCCGAAGAGAATCCCGATGGCAAAGGCGCCAATCACAGGCTCCAGGTTCAGAGCTTGGGTAAACGCACCCCAGGCGAAAGCAAGGACGATCACGAGAGTGAGCACCATGTCGCGCCCTCTGAACCGGTCCTGTACGAGGGTCAGGCCGCGGGTGACGAGGAAGTTTCCGATGGTCGCCGTTGCCACGACGAAAATGACGACCATGCCGATCGTTTGCAGGACAGTGGTCGCACCGAGGCTCTCGGCACTGGCGAGTGCCGTTACTAAGCCGAGCATCGTCCAGCCAGTGATGTCGTCGATCATTGCGCTTGCCAACATCGTCTGGCCGAGGTCCCTGCGCATCAGGCCGAGATCTATCAGGACCTTGGCCAATACGGGTATCGCAGCAATCGACATTGCCGTCGCCAGGAAAAGCGCGAAGACCGTTCTCTGCGAGGGATCGGCGAGCAGGTCTTCAGGAATCGCGAAACCCAGCGCCAAACCTGCGGCGAAGGTGAGAGACAGTCCACCGGCGGAGACTCCCAACGACACCGTAAATCGACGTTTGATTAGGGCAAGGTCGGTCTCGAGTCCCGTGACGATCAGGAGCAGCATCACGCCGATGAGCGCAACCACTTCGAGGAGGTGCCCCTGGACCTCCGTTTGGGGGATTACCCAAGTGCCGACGAACGGCAGGAGGCCAGAGAGGAGAGAGGGGCCGAGCAACACACCAGCGAGGATCTCACCAACGACCGTCGGCTGGCCGAACCGCTGCGCAACCCAGCCGAGCCCTCGGGCTGTTCCGAGCAGAGCCGCGATCTGAACGACGAGTTGCAGGATCTCGTCGTGTGAGGCTGCGCCGAAGCTCTCCATTCAGGCGGTCTCCTTCCCGGTCGCCAAGAGGCCAGCTGGCGAGTTGGCGACGGCCAGCCCGGCGAACTTAGCAGCCGCCCGCAGCCAGCCCCCACTCGCAAGTTCTGCCCTACTCGTCGTCGGGACGACTTGCCCGCCTGACACCGTCTAGGTAGCGCTGGAAGACCTCTGCAAAGTCGGGCGATTCGAGAGCGGCGATCAGACGCTCAGCGTCGGCTGAGCCGGTGCGTGCGATGGCCGCGGCCGCCGCGACCTGCCGTTTGGTCGTGCGCATCGGACCAGGGGGCACCGCCAGCAACGTCCTGACGAGATCGTCCAGCACTTCATCCAACTCGGCCTCCGATGTGAGCCGGTTGAGTAATCCCCTGATGTGAGCCTCTTCAGCAAACATGTCTCGGCCGGTCATCACCAGGTCTTTGGCGAGCGAAGGCCCGAGTTCAGCGACCAGCAACGGCATTGCCCCCCAACCGAGCGGGATCCCCAGCGGGACTTCAGGAATCCGGATCACGACGGAGCGATCGCCAACCCGGAAGTCGCAAGCCGCCGCCAGAGCGGCTCCTCCCCCGACCACCCACCCGCTGAGCCGAGCGATCGTGACCGCCTCCAGGTCGAGCAGCGCCTCGATGGCTCGCGCCCCGGCATGCGCACCCTCCGGAGTCCCGCCCCCGACGATCTCGTCTAGATCAAAACCCACCGAGAAGGTGGTTCCGGACCCTGAGAGCACTGCAACATCCACACCCGAATCAGCGACCCTGTGACAAGCCGCTGCGATGCCTTCGAGCATGTCCGATGTGATCGCATTGCGACGCTCCGGCCGGTCGAGACGGATCCAGGCGACCCGACCTTGGATATCAACCGCTACATGTTCCACATTCAGTCGCCGTTGGATTGAATGGCGAGCAGACGGTCGCCGGCCTCGATGACTTCAGAGCTGGGCAGGATGCGCCCGTTTCTAACGATGGCCACTGTCCCAGAGGGACTCGGCTGGCCCACCTCGGAATCTGCGACGGCCCGCTCGACTAGGTCGACCCCCACTCCCACCTTCAAAAGGTCTTCGATCATTTCAGCCTGATGCGGGCTGTCCATTGCCAGGCCCAACAGCCTCCCGGTGGCCTCATCCGAAGTGACCACAACGGACGCTCCTCCGCGTTTGAGTATCCGTGAGTTCTCCTCCTCCTTGGCGGCAGCAACCAACCGGGCGTCCGCATTCAACAAGCGGACCGTGAGAGTCGCTAGCACCGCCGTGTCATCGCTGTCCACGGCGATGATCACCCCCTGGGCCCGCTCGACGCCGGCACGTCGGAGCACCGACTCCCTGGTGCAGTCGCCAATCACGACCACGAACCCATCGCGATTGGCCTCGTCGGCAGCCCGGGCGTCTAGTTCGACTATCACAAGCTGATCAGGAGAGATCTTCTTCGAAATGAGGGACGAAGCGGCGCTGCGCCCCTTTGTGCCGTAACCGCAAATGACGTAGTGGTTGGTCACAGTTCGCCTCCATCTGTTCACGCGTAAGAGATACCGACTGCTGGCTGTCAGTACTTCGACGGTCGTCGACACGACCAGGACCAGGAACGCCACTCGCAAGGGTGTCACCACAAAAGTCGTGAGCACCCTCGCCTGCTGGGTAACTGGAACAATGTCGCCATAACCAGTGGTCGTGACCGAGACGGTGGAGTAGTAGAGGGCGTCGAGAAAGCCGATCTCGCCACCTGACGAATCCGAGTAACCATCCCTGTCGACCAACACCACAACCGCTATGAGCAACACCACCGCAATCGCTGCAGCCAATCGGCTCACCACGACCAGAAGCGGGTTTGTGCGCCGGTCGGCGAAGCGAACGGGACCTTGGTTGTTCGACTGCGAGGTGGTCATGACCATCAAGCATCGTAAAGAGCGGTAGGCCCTTGCTGCGTCATCCCCCCGGAGAATCCGACAGCTCGGTACCCTCGATCGTCCTGATGCCATGCCTGGCGTGCGGACATGAAAGCCTTCCTGAGGCGCGCTTCTGTTCTCAATGTGGCGCGCGACTGGGCACTGCTGATGCCCAATCCATTGC
>JBGTKD010000030.1:0-29276 GCA_041744795.1 Acidimicrobiia bacterium | reverse complement strand
AAGGATCAACACGAAGTTGTTGAAGTTAAAGGCGAACGCCCCGATGAGAAGCGGGGCGGTTGACACGAGCAGGAGTGGGGTGGTGACAGAACGGAACACCATCCAGGGGGAGGCACCGTCGACCCTGGCCGCTTCCTTCAGCTCTGCGGGGATCGACGTCAACGCACCAGACGCGATCAGGAACATGTAGGGGAACCCGAGCCACAGGTTCACCAGCAGCACAGCCACCTTTGCCCATGTTGGATCCGCCAGCCAGGGGATGGGGTCGAGTCCGATGTTCCCGAGCACGTCGTTGACCTGGCCAAATCGCTCATTGAGAAGACCCCTCCAGATGAGAATCGAGAGGAAGCCGGGAACGGCATACGGAAGGATGAGGATCGACCGGTAGAAGGCTCTGCCCCGTAGTCGCTCGTCCTGAAGGGCGTTGGCGAGGGTCAACCCAAGTAAGAAGTTGATCGCCACGGTGGCGAGCGCGAACACCACGTTCCAAGCGAAGACCCCCAGGAAAGGCTGTCGGATGCGCTCGTTCGTGAACAGCCGGAAATAGTTGTCGAACCCGATGACAGTTCGCCAACCGGAGAGGCTCTGGTCGATCGCCTGCAGCGGAACGTTGTCACAGAATTCAGAATCGCAAGAGATGATCGAGGTCTCCCGGGCTATCTCGATCGCCGAAACATCGGCCCGCGGGACACCATCGCACAGGAAAGTCCCAACCCCCATCCGACAGGTTCGGTCCTCCTGGGCGTCGTACAAGGTCTGGCTGGCGGGGTCGTAGATGAAACGTTGACCACCTGCCCTGACCCTGACCGACGAGAAGGTCTCGAGGCGAGCCTCCCCGACACCCGGGATGTCAAGGGCGAGACCTTCGAGTTGTCGGGCTATCCCGGTGAGTTGCAGGGCACCCAAAAGCTCGAAGTCGCCTATCGCCGCCGGCGGGTCGGTGGGATCGATATCGAGGCCGCCGGTATCGATCCCCGGCTCCAGCAGTGGGTCCTCGCCAACCGGGCGTGGCGTACCAAAGAAAGGCTCCCGTTCCTCGCCCGAGACGAGGAACGCGAGGTTGCCTGCGGAATCGCGATATACCGAAAGAGCCAGGATCTCTCGGGCGGCGTCGGTTCTGATCTCCCGCTGTTCGAGCCGAGAAATTGCTACGTCCTGTTCCAGCACGTTCCCGGTGGCCCAGTTGGTGATCGACACATAGAAGGTGTACCCGACGGGGTACACCACAAAGAGAGCCATGAACAGCAGGCCGGGTGTCAGCCACTTGGAGGCTTTCGCCCGGGGGCTCAGGTAAGCCCAGTTGACTGCGACACCGGTTATCAGAAACGCGGCGAGCAGAACCCAGGCCTCGTTGGCGTAGAGAAGCGGCAGGGCGGATATGAGAAGGGCATCGAAGATACCCACCGCAATCAGGCGGACCCAGAAGGTCCTTCCAAGACCACGAGAGGGTAGGAAAGCCGGTGGCTTCCTACCCTCTCGCTCAGTCATCAGCGGAAACTAGTTCCGTATTTCTGAGGATGTATCTCTCAGCTGGCTAAAGCAGCACGAACTGCGTCGGCTGCGGCCGCCATGGCCTCGGCGGCGCTGAGGGTTCCATTGCGGACCAGCAGGAGGTTGTCTCCCAGCGGTCCCCACACCGAGCCCATCTGCGGAATGTTCGGCATCGGGTTGCCGTCGGCTGCCGAGGCTGCGAAAGCCAGGGCCACAGGGTCGGAAGCCAGAGCGTCAGCCACCGCCATATGAGCAGGGCCGCGTGGGTCTGCGTCGTACAGAGCCTGCTGGGTTTCCTGAGTGGCAATGAAGTCCAGGAGGAAGGACTGCGCCACCAAGGCGTTCTCCGAGAACGCCGACAGGAAGAAGCCTTGCGACCCGACAAAGGGAGCCGGCGACTGTCCACCGATGGTCGGCAGCTTCGTGACCGCCCAGTTGACAGCGTCCTGGCCCTCTAACGTTGCGCGCTCCCAAGGACCGGTGATCCAGAAGGGCGCCTGGCCCTCGAGGAAGAGGTTCTTGGCATTGTCGTAGTTGGTGGGCTCAATGACACCGGCCGCAACCTGCTCGGCGAGGAACTCGACGCCGGCGATTGAAGCGTCGCTGTCGAGGCCGACATCGCTGGGGTCGTATCCGGAATCAGCGTCGTAGGCGAAGATGTAGCCACCGAGAGCCGAGACGAACGGGTAGTTGTGATAGGCGTCAGCACCGTCACCGCCGCCGGGAATGCCAACACAGACATCCGTACCGGCTGCCTCACATAGAGCACCTAGGTCCTCAAACGCTGTGGGAGCTTCGGCGACGAGATCGGTGTTGTAGTACATGGCAATGGCTTCGATGGCGTAGGGCACTGCGAAGAGTTGGCCTTCGAAGTTGAAGGCGTTGAGGGCGACGTCGAAGAAGTCGCCCTCTCGCGCACCGAGATCGAGTGCGGAGATCGTGCCGTCGGCCGCGAGTTCGCCGGTCCAGTCGTGTGCTCCGGCGAAGATGTCAGGTCCCTCACCAGCGGGGCCAGCGACACCGACCTGGTCGCGGATGCTGCCGAAGTCAACGGTCTGGACACGAATGGTCACACCGGTGGCTGCGGTAAAGGCGGGGGCGATTGCTTCAACGACGGCTGTGCGGTTCTCGTCTGCCCAGATGAGAAGCTCCACAGGCTCTTCTGGAGCTGTGGTGGTAGTGGTTTCGGGTGCTGCCGTAGTGGTCGTTGCGGGAGCGGTCGTCGTCGTCGCCGCGCCGTCTCCTCCGCCACAGGCAGCGATGATCATGGCGAACACTGACAAGAGTGCCATCCATCGCATGCGATTCACAGGGTTCCTCCTCGGAATGTGTAGCCCGGACACCGTGGGTAGCCGGTAATGGGACTCTACGCAGATACGAACCTAGTTTGCAACCGCTTCCTGCAAAATTTGCAAAACATACTTTCCTGCAGCAACAGGGGCTACTAGGGTCGCCCACAGTGACATCCCGACCGAAGTTGCAACAAGTTTCAGCACGAACTGGTGTCAGCCTTGCCACGGTGAGCCGGGTGCTCAATGGCAAAGCGGGCGTAGCCGGCTCAACCCGTCAGCTCGTCCTCGACGCGGTCGCCGATCTTGGATATACGCCGCAGCCCGTCCGCACCACGAAGACACCGGTCGTTGGGATTATCACCCCGGAACTCGACAACCCGATCTTTCCCACGATCGCTCAGACCATCGAGGCTCGACTCGCCCGCAGAGAGATCATGTCGATGGTTTGTCCCTCCACCTCCGAGACCGTCAACGAACAGGACTACCTCAACCGGTTCCTCGAGTGGGAGGCGATCGGTGTGGTCGTGATCAACGGCCGCTACGCCGCACCCGAGTTGGGCTTCGATCCCTACCTCGATCTCCTCCAACGGGGTATGAAGGTCGTGTTGGTGAACGGCATCACGGGACGGTCACCCGTTCCCGCGGTGTCCGTCGACATACGCGCCGGAGCTATGACGGCCACCCGTCATCTGCTCAATCAGGGTCATCGAAGGGTGGGAGTCCTCACTGGTCCCAACCGCTACTCCTCATCAGATGAGTTGATCAACGGATACGCCATCACAATGACCGAGATGCAAGCCGCCATGTCCGACGACTGGGTTTCTGAAACCCTCTACACCCTCGAAGGAGGCAGAGCGGGCGTCGCTGGTCTGTTGGAGGCCGGCGTTACCGGGATCATCTGCGGATCAGACCTCATGGCACTCGGGGCCACCGCCGGAGTCCGTGCTTGGGGCCTGTCGGTCCCCAAGGACGTTTCGATCGTGGGCTTCGACGGCACCCAACTGGTGATGTACACCGATCCCCCGTTGACGACGCTACGTCAGCCCATCGGTCGTATGGCGGCCACCGTCGCATCACTCATCGACTCTCCAGAGACCGCAGGTGCACACGTACACATGTTCACACCGGATCTGATCATCGGAGGCTCGACCGGACCGGCACCCGTCTGATGCGCCGTTGGGCGGCGTTGGCCTGTGCCTTCGTCCTCGGGGTCACCGCCTGCACCCCGGCGGCCGTCGATCCACCAGCGACAACCACCACGACGACAGCAGCGACGACGACTTCGTTGCCTGCAGAATCAGGCCTGGTTGCTCCCCCGGTGAGACACCCGGCCGCACCGCGTTCGCTCTACTTCGTGATGACCGATCGCTTCGCCAACGGTGACCCGTCCAACGACGCCGGGGGAATCGAAGGAGGGCCTCTCGATCACGGCCACTACCCGGAAGACAAGGGCTTCTATCAAGGCGGAGATCTCGTCGGGCTGACCGAAGGCCTCCCGTACTTGGCCGACCTCGGGGTCACCGCCATTTGGCTGACGCCCCCATTTGTAAACCGGCCGGTCCAGGGGCTTGGCGAGATCGGAAACTCCTCGGCGGGCTACCACGGCTACTGGCAGATCGACTTCACGAGAATCGACCCGCACCTTGGGACCGAAGCCGAGATGCACGAGTTGATCGCCGAGGCAAAGGCCATGGGCATCGACATCTACTTCGACGTTGTCGTGAACCACACCGGTGACGTGATCACCTACGAAGAAGCCACGTTCTCGTACCAGTCCAAGAACGCCTTTCCGTACCTGGATGCCGAGGGCAATCCCTTCGACGACGCGGATCACGCAGGCTCGCGGGAATTCCCCGACTTGGATGCCGCGCTGTCGTTCCCGTACACGCCCACTTTCGCCACACCCGGAGACGCCACGGTTAAGAACCCTCCGTGGATGAACGACCCCATCTACTACCACAATCGGGGAAACTCGACTTTCACAGGGGAAAGCTCCCTCTACGGCGACTTTTTCGGTCTGGACGACCTCTTCACCGAGCACCCGGTGGTAGTCGAGAATCTCATCACCTTGTACAGCGAGATCGTCAACCGGTACGACGTGGCGGGTTTTCGGATCGACACGGTTAAGCACGTGAACGACGAGTTCTGGACCGAGTGGACTCCAGCCGTGCTCACGGCAGCAGCCGAGGCTGGCCGGAATGACTTCTTCATGTTCGGCGAAGTGTTCGCCACCGATCCGATCCTCAACTCGCACTTCGTGACGAACCTGGGAATGCCTTCGCTTCTCGACTTCATAGTCAACGAGGGGCTGGAACAGTACGTCGCGAGAGGTCGGCCTGCCGATGCGATGGCTCAGGCTTTCGATCGCGACGACTGGTTCACCGGCCCGACCACAAACGCCTCGATGCTCGTCACTTTCTTCGGCAATCACGACATCGGACGCATGGGACGCCTGATCACAGCTGCCAACCCGGGGGCGCGACCTGTCGTCATAGAAGACCAGATGGTTCTCGGGTTCGATCTGCTCTTCTTGTCGAGAGGCGTCCCCGTTATCTACTACGGCGACGAGCAAGGCTTCGTGGGTATCGGCGGCGACAAGTCGGCCCGTCAGACGATGTTCCCCGCGACCGCAACCGAGTTCATGGATCAGCCGACGATCGGATCAGAAGCGACCGTAAGCGACGACAACTTCGACCCGACCCATCCCTTCTATCGCCGAGTAGCCCTACTCAACACGCTGCGCTCCGACCATCCGACGCTGATGACCGGGGCCCAAATCATGCATGAGCCGCAAGGCCCGATCCTCTCCTTTTCCCGCATCGATCGCGAGCAACGGATCGAGTACATCGTCGTTGCCAACAACGGACCAGTGAGCATTCCTGCCACCGTGCCCGCCTTGTCGGTGAACACAGAGTTTCGACAGATTCACCCTGTTCGTTCCGTCGTCGTGTCTGGCGGCGACGGACTCATCACAATCGAAGTACCTGCGCGATCGGCCATTCTGTTGCGGGCCGTCGACCCGCTGGCGATCCCGGATAACCCGCCCACCGTCCGGATCGCACGGCCGAACAACTCCCAGGAGATCCCCACAGCCCGCTATCGGATCGAGGCCGAGGTCGGGGACCGTCGCTATGCCGAGGTGACATTCTCCATCTCAATCGACGGCGGCAACCTCGTTCTACTTGGAACCGACGATGCAGCACCGTTCCGCCTCTACTGGAACAACCACACGATTGCCGCAGGCACCGAGGTCGAGATCATCGTGACCGTCGACGATGGGTCGGGGCGCCTGGTATCCGACGCCGTCACGGTCGTTATGGGCGATCGGTCCTGAACCGACGTCAGTCCATCCAGCTCGCCATGCGGTCGAGCAGGTAGAGGCTCACGTCCTTTGCCCTGTCGAGCGCCGCACACAGCTGCTCTCGGCCCATGATCATCGACGCCAAGGAGACATCGGTCGTACCAACGAGCTGCAACCGTCGCTCGGGAGCGTCGGTCACCGCCGCAAAGGAATCGATCGCAGACACCTCGACTGGGACGTCGGTTCCACCGATTCCTGCCAGGTCCGTAGCGAGAACCAGGAGATCCGGGGGCTGGGAAAGGGGAGGTATTCCCCAATTGAAGAAGAGCTTGAGTTGCCAGTCGTCGTCCGGTTCTCCGAAATCGTCATCCAGACCTTCGAGATGGTCGACGAAGCTCAACAAGATACGAGGGTCGACATCGAGTGACAGGTGCAAGTCGATCGGGCCGTTACAGGCCTCCTCTGGGTGGACATCGATCTCCCAGGACTGGCGCAACGAGTAGGTCTCGACGAAATGGCGTTCGTCGTGGACGTGGAATCCATGCTCGATTGCGTGTTCTTTGAGGTCGGCGACGAAGCCAGCGATATCTATTGCCATGAGCGGCTCAGCCTATCGGTTGTGCGTCAAGTCCGGTCATCCCCTCTCGTGGAGGGCGGCTTCCGAGGCCGTTTCGCCTGAAACCGCTCGCTCGAGAGCCTCCAGGACCGTGCCCTCCAGCAATCTCACTTTGAACCCAGCCTGAGGTGCAGGTTTTGTCCCTCGGGAGGCGAGCCGCGAGGCAAATGCCAAGGACTCAGGGTCTGGGACAGTCCCGACGAGGGCATCCTCTACGAGCGGGAGCCGTAGAGGGACCGGTGCCACACCGCCGACCGCCACGCGCGCCATCGCAATGCGCTGATCTTCGATGACCAGGCGACAGGCGGCCTCCACCAAAGGCCACTCCGCCAGCAGCCGAGAGGTTGCCCTGGCGTAACCTCCGCGTTCGTTCTCGAGCGGAGCGGGAAGCACCACCGCGGTGAGCACATCGAAGGGTTCGAGAGTGTGCTCGCGATAAGGATCAACGGCGTCATACAGGTCGGCTATCGGCCGGTGTCCGTGGGGATGCACATCTCCCGTCGCCCCATACGCCACGAGGGCAACCGCCAGGGATGACGGGTGGGGCGCAACACAAGAACTGGTGTCGAAGATGTTCCCAAAGTGGTGAATCCCCGCTCGAGCTGGACAGCCCTCAGCACCAGTCTTGAAACAGTCCACCTCGCCCGTTCGGTAATACCAGCAGCGCGTCTGCTGCAAAAGGTTGCCGCCAATGGTGGATACCGCCCTGACATGGGGATTGGCGAGTGAAGCGGCCGTCAGAGCAAGTGCCGGGTAGTCGAACGCCAACTCCCGAGCCACAGACGCGACGCGGACCATCGACCCGACCCTCACTCCGTCGGGGCTCCTTTCGATTCGCGCCAGACCGGGAATTCGAGTCAGGTCTACCGTCACCGGGTGGGCAAGCCCCAGCCTCCGACGGGCTTCCAGGTCGGTCCCTCCAGCCCGGAACTCTCCTTCTTCAGACAGGGTGCCTTCCAGCGTCGCGGGGCGGACGACCGTCATGGCGAGATCACATGTTCCGGACGGATCGGAAGGGAGATGATGCGCCGCCCGAGCGCGTTGGACACGGCGTTGGCGGTGGCGGCCGGCACCGCGGCAACGGCCAACTCCGAGAGACCAGCACTTCCGCTCGGAGAGTGGTCAAAACCCTCTTCGATGAACTCGACTGTCGTCTCCGGCATGTCGGCGATCCCCATAATCCGATACTGATCGAGGTTGGTGGTGATGTTGAGACCGGCGTTCGGATCGAGGATCCGCTCTTCGTAAAGAGCATGTCCGATGCCTTGAGCAACTCCCCCGTACGCCTGGCTGCGAGCGAGATCAGGGACGTGGATACGCCCGACCGCGAGTACCGCATCGACTCGCAACGCCCGGATCCGACCCAGGCGGGTGTCGACCTCCACCTCGACGATATGGGCCGAATGGGTGATCCCCTGGCCGAGCTTCACCCCCTGCAAGGTGGTCGGTGTCAAGGGCAGGCGAGTGTCAGGTGGTCGCACGGCGACTTCTGACATCGGTTCCATCCGGGCCAGGACCTCGGGCCACGGGATGAACTCGCCGGCGTGCGACACACCGCCAGAAACAACCTGGGCGCCAGTCATCCCGAGTTCAGACCTAACCGCCTCCTCCAGCCTTCCAGCCAGCGACCGAGCAGCGGCCTCTGCGGCAGGAAAGACCGACGTAGCCGTCCGGCTGGCCGATGAGGTCGGCCCCCAGAGCGGGCCCGAGGTTCCGATCTCTACGTCCACTAGATCCCGGTCGACCCCAAAGACCTCGCGCACGGCGCTGACCAGCACGGTACGAGTGCCTGTGCCTATGTCCTGGGTGGCGTTGGCGACAACGAAGCCATCCCTCGTCGAGCGCACCTCGACGCGAGTGTCTGGGTCATAAAGGTACGCCCACAGGCCGAATGCCACACCGACTCCGACCCGGAATCTGCCGGCGTCAGGCGACTGCCTGTCCCGCCACAACGGACGATCGCTGGCCCAGTCATAGACCCTGGCTCGCAGACCCGAGGCTCCCCAGGTGCGGCGAAGTTCGATGGCATCGATTCCGAGAAGGATGGCGTACTCATCCACCGCTCCCTCAAGCGAACCAAAGGATGCGGGGCCTCCGGGTGCCCTCATCGGCCTACCAGGCGGACCGTTGGTCAGAACGTCGTAATCGAGCAGTGATCGAGGCGAACCCGGATATGCGAAGCGTTGGAGGGTTGCAACGGCCTGACCAGCAGAGGTGCCGCCGTCGGAGTAGGCCGCAGTGGTGAGGGTAGGGAGCCTGGCGTCCGAAGAGCCGGCTAGCGCCAGGTCCACCCTGACGCCAGGACGGACTCCCCCCACCTCGAGCTCCTCCCGACCATCGAAGACCACTCGAACCGGGCGTCCCGTGGCACGCGACAACTCGATGGCCACGACTGTCTCCTGGGTCAGGTTTTGTTTCGCACCGAACGCCCCACCGACATGAACGGCCCGAACCGTGACGCGCTCCACTGATAGCCCGAAGTGGCTAGCGATCAGTTGACGGACTTTTGACACCGACTGGGTGGAAACGAACACCGTCAACCCGTCCTCGGTCCAATCCGCCACACAGGAGTGAGCCTCGAAAGGGGTATGGGACTGGGCCGCAAACTCCCAGCGATGCTCGACGACCCACTCAGGGTCGGCGTTCTCGACGGCTCGCCGAGCCTGGAACCGATGGAGTGAAGCGGCAGACATCGGGCCGCGCAGATTGCCTCGCCGCACCGCAGGGAGAGCCGCGAACTCGTTGGAGCCAGCCGGCTTCCATCCCCGGCCATGAAGGTTCATCGCACCCTCTTTGAGAGCCTGATCGATTCCGATCACGACATCGCGTTCGACGAAGTGACCGATGACGGCATCCGCCGCCCGCTCCGCGGTGTAAGGATCGGTTGCGGCGACCGCGGCGAACGCCTCGCCGACATATCGGATCCGGCCGTCGGCTGGCAGCAGGAGGATGAAGGCCTCTACGCCGGGCATGGCAATGGCATCCGAGCCGTCGACATCGACAAGGTCGGCGTGGGCCAGCGGAGACCTGACAAGTCGTCCGTGGAGCAGTCCAGGCAATGAAACATCAACGGTGAAGCGAGCAGCGCCTGTGACTTTGTCGACAGCATCAACCCGCGTCGGGCTGGGAGCCGTGGTGTCGAAGACCCCTTCGCAGGCGTCCTGCACGGCGGCGTAGATACCCGGGTACGCGCCACACCTACAGAGGTGCCCGGCGAGTGCCTTCGCCACCTCGGACCGACTTGGTCTGTCGGTTCCCCGCGCAACCCGCCAGGCGTCATAGAAAGCAACGGCTTCGAGAACGAACCCGGGTGTGCAGAATCCGCACTGCAACGCATCGCGGCCGATGAAGGCTCGCTGTACCGGGTGCAGGCCGTCGCTTCCCACGCCTTCTATCGTCAAGACCTGGGAGCCTTCCAGGTGATCGGCTGGGAGAACGCAGGAGGCCACTGGAACGCCGTCGACTTGAATGACACACGCTCCACAGCTTCCGTCTCCGCAGACCAGTTTGGTCCCGGTCAGCCCAAGATCACCCCGAATGACCTCGACTGCGGTATGAACCGGGGTCTCGACCACCCGAGGCTCGCCATTGACCTCGAAAGTCAAGGCGTCAGTCTCCATCCGCCTTCTTCCGCTTCCCCAGGAACCACCCTGCAACGAACGCCACCAGGCTGGCGTTGGCAACCCCCGCAGATTTCTCAGCCTTCCCGGTGCTGACGGCGTGGGCCACAGCTTCAGCGAACCGCGACTCGGCCCGTTCAAATGGGGGCAGGACGTCGCCAAACTCCAAAAAGTCGGCATAAACCTTCGTGATCTCGGCGCCATATAGGTAGACGGCCCACATCAGGTTGAAGAAGAACAGCAGAATTGCGATTCCTCCCAACACGCCAAACGTGGAAGATCCCGAGCCGATGGCGCCCAAGTACCGGCCGACTCCAAAAGCGGCCACCAAGCCAAGCAAAGCGGTTGCCACTCCGCCCCTACGTGCGGCCCGCCACGGAATCCTCGCCTGGGTCAGCACCCGGAATGTAAGGGCGACGGTGCCCATGAGCATTACGAGGGAGACGGCCGGAATGAGAAGTCCGATGGGGATCGACAGCCACTCCACCCCTATCGGAATGCGTTCGATGACGAACCGGATTGCGCCGACCGCCCCCACCGGCACAATCACAAGGACCGCCAGAACGATCGCAGCCACCAGCGCCACCAGTCGCTTTCTGACGATTGCCGCCAGCCCGCGCACCTTCTCCTCCGGAGCGTGGAATATCCAGTTCAAGACACCCTGCACCTGAAGAAAGATGGCCGAGGCGGCGAAGGCGGCGACAGCGAGCCCGATCGAGAGCGACGTCCCGGCGTGCTGTCTCGCCTGGCAGATGATCACCCGGACGGGATCGGTTACCGCGTCGCCCGCGACTTCGTCCAGTTGAGAAACGAGTCGGTCCAACGGTCGGTCGCTCCAAGCGATGAGCGGGGAGTCCGGCGCCAATGTGCAGGCGACCTCTCCTGTGACCGGATCGACAGGAAGGGCCTCTCGCGAAGGGCCCAAGGTGATGGCTGTCACGGCGACGGCCACAAACAGCAGGGGGACCAACGAGAAAAGGGTGTAGTAGGCGAGAGCGGCGGCCTGCCTACCCGCCTTGTCCTCGCCGAACTCCCGTGCAGCGGCCTTGAGGATGGGCCACAAAAGTCCGAACCCCGGCTTGATCGGTTCGCTCTCCACAACTGCCATGGACCGATGATGCCAGCCGCAGACCGCGATGCGATACCTGACAGTGCCATCATCGACTCCGATGACCCTCCCATTCCAACCACCAATCGAGACGATGGAGGCAAAAGTTTCCGAGAAGTGGCCCGTTACCAGGGGCTCCGGGTTCGGTTACGAACCCAAATGGGACGGGTTCCGTTCCGTAACCTGGTCCAGTCCCGAGCCACGGATCGACTCGAGAAACCAACGTCCGCTGCTCCGCTATTTCCCCGAGCTGCGAGCCGGTATCGACCAACTCCCACCAGACACGGTGGTCGACGGCGAGATAGTCGTGGTGAGCGACGACACAACCAGTTTCGACATGTTGCAGCTGCGAGTCCACCCGGCAGAGTCGCGGATCAAAATGCTGTCATCCGAGATTCCGGCCCAGTTCGTCGCCTTCGACCTGTTGGGCTTCAAAGGAGAGGATTTGCGGGGAGCACCGTTCTCGGAGCGCAGGGAACGACTCGTGGGTCTGCTCGCAGATCTCGGACCTCCCTGGAACCTCACTCCATCGACGAGAGACGAAGACGTCGCCAAGCGCTGGTTCGATGAGTACGAATCAGCGGGCTGTGACGGGATCATCGTCAAGGACCTGGATCTGGCGTACAAACACGGCAAGCGGGCAATGACCAAGATCAAACACCGTCGGACCGTCGACTGCGTCGTCGGCGGATACCGGGAACACAAGGACGGGGGAATGATCGGGTCCCTTCTTCTCGGGTTGTATGACGAGAACGGCGAACTCGGATTCATCGGTCACTGCTCTGGGTTCTCTGATCATGACCGTGGCGAGATCTTCCGACAGTTTCAGTCGCTGCGCTCGGAAACATCGTTCGGAGAAGACGTGCGGATCCCGGGGGCCGACTCTCGTTGGTCGACAGGCAAAGACCTTTCGTGGACGCCGGTGACTCCTGGCGTCGTCGTCGAGGTGAGTTATGACCAGTTGGAAGGCAACCGTTTCCGTCACGCCACCCGCTTTCACCGGTGGCGACCCGACAAGGACGCCAGTGACTGCACGGTCGACCAGCTGGAACTCCCCTCTGGTCCGGGCTTCACCGCAGTCGTCGATCCCCCATCGACCTGACGTCGCTCAGTCCAAGGCGTCGAGGATCCGCAGAATTCCTTCGAGAGATTCCGCTTCGGCTCGAACCGCGCCGATCTCGGTCGCCACATCGTTGCCGAGAGCATGCAATGCCTCCACCCGGCGCACCCGGCAGTAGATCTTCCAGTATTTCCAGGCGGCTAAGTTCGCGGCTCTTTGCCAAGCCTCAGGGTCCGGGGTGCCAGCGCGTGTGAGTTCGGCCTCGGCTGCGGCGACGAAGAACTCCACCGAACCCACTTGGATCGCTTGGTGCATCGCGGCTCTCAATTCCGACTCAGGACCCGCGATAGATCGGATCCGCTCCATGACGGACATAGCGGCGTCGACGTCACCGGCTTCGATCTCGGCCATCACCAGCGCGCGCAGCGTGGCGATACGCAGCACATCTTCGGCCGGTTCCATCGGGACTTCGAAGTGCTGGCGCACCCAGTCCTGGACCGCCGATCGGTCACCTCGGGAAGCCGCTATTTCGGCTCGCATCGGGTAGTAGTCGTGATGCCAGCGACGGATCGGCCCGAAGGCAGCCACCGCGTCGAAATCCGCCTCTGCCTCCTCAAGGCGACCCTGCATCCAACGCAGAGCGGCGCGAGGCATGAGCATCTGCCCGCGCTGTGTGCCCCGGAACTCTATGTCCTGGAGAACCAGTTCCTCCTCGGCGGTCTCCCACATCCCCCGGCGGATGGCGCTCCAAGTTACGAACTCCTCTCGGACCGAGCGCCCAGAGGTCTCCCATATCTCAAACATCTCGTCCTCGACGGGGGTCGTGAGGTCCGTTCCCTCCCGCTGGTCCACAGCCAATGTCTCCATTGCCAGCATCGACAGTGCCCACTGCCGCCATTCGAGATGGCCAAGGCTGCGAGCCAGATCAGATGCCTCTCGGAACACCGGGATCACCTCTGTCGGGTGCACGTCCGACCACATCAACGCAGTCCCCAAATTCATTTGGGCAACGAAACGGGCCTCGGCGCCGAGGCTCTCGCTCCGTGCAATCGCGGCTCTCGCCAACAGGACTGCTCGCGACCCATCCAGTTCGGGATCCCAAGCGAAGACCGCCGCTACCCGCGCCAGGCACCATGCGGCGTCGTCGTCGTCAGCGCCCTCCAACAACACTTCCAGCCTCTCCCAACCGGCCACAAAGTCGTCGACCCTTCCCAAGAAGCCAAGGACACGGAGTCTGGCTCCTTCGAGGCGGACGGAGTCCCCCTCGGATTCCTCAAGAGCCTCCTCCAGGAGAAACAGGGCTGTCTCAGGATCGCCCAGAGTGAAAAAGTGATGTATCGATAGCGCTGTGGCTATCCATGGAACAGACCCCTTCGATCCAGTCCGAGCCCAATCGAGTGCGGCCGCCAGGTTTCCCTGTTCGGCGACATACCGGGGCAGGTCCGGAAACGGGTTCCACGCGAGAACCTCAATGTCTTCGAGCCATCCCAGATAGTACGAAAGGTGTCGGTCCTTCCACCGTTCCATCTCGTTGGTCGCCGCCAGCAACCGGACCCCGAACTGACGGAGAGTCTCGAGGAGCCGATACCGAGTTCCTCCCGAATCGCCGGGGTCAGCGATCACCATCGACTTGTCAACTAACCCCGTCAGAAGGTCGAGGACATCAATCCGATCAACCTGGTCATCGGTACACACGGCCTCAATCGCTTCGAGTGTGAAGCCTCCCGCGAACACAGAGAGTCGTTCGAACAGGCGACGCTCCTGGGCCGAAAGAAGTTGGTAGCTCCAGTCCACGGCCGCTTCCAGGGTCTGCTGGCGTGGAAGTGCAGACCGGGATCCTCCGGTGAGGAGTCGGAACCGATCGCCCAGCCGATCCGAAATCTCCTCCGGCGACAAAACTCTGGTGCGGGCGGCTGCCAGCTCAATCGCGAGAGGGATGCCGTCGAGCAGACGACAAATTCGACCGATGTGGACTCTGGTGTGATCATTCCACTCGATGCGTGGTGCGACAGCCGCCGCCCGGTCCATGAAGAGTTGGGAAGCCTCGGATACCTCTCCTTCGCCGGCGACCGTCAGCGAAGGAACCTGCCAAATCCACTCACCAGCGACTCCAAGTCCTTCCCGGCTGGAGGCGACCACTGTGACATCCGGCGCACCGGCAAGAATCCGCGCGATCAGCGCCGCCGCAGAGCCGAGCACATGCTCGCAATTGTCGACGACAACCAGCAGCTCCGCGGCGTGGAGGTGATCGACTATTCGATCGACTAGACCGGTGCTGACCTTTTGCTCCTGACGCACCCCGAGCCCCGACGCAATCGCCACCGCGACCATCTCAGGGTCACTGACGGACGCGAGTTCCACGAAGCGGACGCCGTCGCGAAACGAAGCAGCAAGTTCCGCCGCCGCCTGCAACGAGAGTCTCGTCTTTCCTGCACCTCCCACGCCGGTGAGAGTCACGAGGCGGTGGGTTGAGACGAGTTCGACAATCTCGGCCAACTCCTTTTCCCGGCCGATGAAGCTCGTGAGCTGGACGGGAAGGTTGTGATCGACAGCTTCGAGAGTTCTCAGTGGCGGAAACCTGCTTTCGAGCCCGGTAGCAACGACCTGGAAGAGTTGATGGGCCGAGCCCAGGTCCTTCATTCGATGCTGGCCCATGTCGATGAGGCCGAAGTCGTCCGTCGGACCGATGAGAATCTTGGTCGCCTCCGAGACGATGATCTGCCCGCCATGAGCGGCGTCCATAACTCGCGCGGCGGTGCTCACGGCCAGGCCGAACACATCTTCACCCCGCCACTCGGCCTCACCGGTGTGTAGACCGATTCGGACGAACATGGGATCTTCGATGAACTCCGCGCCGATACCCCGCTGGATGTCAATAGCTGCCTTTGCCGCTCCAGACGCCTGGCCAAACACCGCAAACACCCCGTCTCCGGTGTGTTTCACCCAATGGCCGCCGGCACGAGCGATGGCGGATCGCACAATCTCGTCGTGGCGTACCAGCGCCTCGGCCATTCCGGGCCGCTCCACCCAACGTCGCGTGCTTCCCTCGATGTCGGAGAAGAGGAACGTCAAAGTCCCTTCTAGCACCGGATCCATGCTCGGCAACGTAGCGCCAGGTTTCTCCCCGCGTCGGTGAGGGTCTCTCGGTCGACCCTCGCGCCCTGGGGGAAAGATCAGGGAGACACCCGATACCGGAACCGGTGCGGTTCACCCAGAGTGGAGCCATGAATGACACAACACTTACTTCCCCCCGCCTCCAGCGTCCGGCCGACGGACGAGTCATCGCCGGCGTCGCTCGCGGTCTTGCGGATCGTCTTGACGTTCCCGTTGGCGCAGTCCGTGCCGTTTTCGTCGTGACAGCCCTGCTGGGCGGACCGGGGATCGCTGCCTATATCGGCGGAATCCTTCTCATGCCCTCGCGCAACCAGAGCAAGGCACCGGCCGTCATGTGGGTCGAGCGGGTGTTCGACCAGGACGACACAGATACGAAGACCTCGTGACACTCGTCAAGTTGGCGATCGGCGCTCTCGGTGCGGTAGCCATCGGGATCGGCGTCATCTTGTTTGCGGTGGCGGTCGGATTGCTGACCTGGGTCGGCACCGACGACACCGTCGTGCTGCCCGAGATCCACTTGGTGACTGACGACGGAACGATTCTCTCTCACGACATCGAGTTCCTCTTTCAAGAGGCTCTGTTCGTGCCGGAGTTGGGAACCGCATCGCTGCGCGTTCGCTCAATCAACGGCGAGCCGGTTTTTGTCGGTGTGACCGACAATCTCACGGCCAGCCGCTTCCTCGGCGACGGCATCTCAGCACCCGATCAGTCGTTCTGGCTGGCGTCGGATCAAGGCGTAGTGGCAGATCTCGCATGGGACATGCAGCCGGGCAACTGGACGTTCGTTGTCGTATCCGAGGATGGATCGGCCCCTGCCGAAGTGGCCATAGAAGGCGAGTTGGGAGCAGACCCATTCCGCTTCGCGGCGGGCACCGTTGCCATGCTGGGAATCGGCGCAGGCGTGGCGGGCGGCCTCCTGCTTCTCGTGGCCTTTGCCGTGGGTCGCACTCGAACCGCTACAAACCCCGTCCCGCGCATCAAGGTTCCTGCGGCCGTCTGACCGGCGATACTGGGTCGCGACGAAAGGACCCAGATGAAACCGAGCGTGGCAGTAATCGGCGCGGGAGCCATGGGCGAAGCGATCATCCGCGGCCTGATCCATGCCGGTTGGACACCCGATCAGGTGACCGCGGCCGACACCGTGCAAGAGCGTCTGGACGCCCTCCATACCGAACTCGGCGTGGGGATCAGCCCGGACGCCGCCGAGGCCTCAACCGGCAAGGATGTCGTGGTCGTGGTGGTAAAGCCGCACCACGTGGCGGATGTGATCGAACGCCTGGCAGGAACGGTGACGAGCGATCAAGTCGTCCTGTCAGTGGCCGCGGGAATTCCGATCGCCACCTTCGAAGCCGGACTGCCCGGTATCCCCATAGTGAGAGCGATGCCGAACACCCCGGCGCTGCTGGGAGTAGGAGCCGCCGCCATCGCCCCCGGTACCCACGTTCACGTCATCGATATCGAACGCGTCCGAGCCGTTCTCGGAGCCGTCGGGATCGTTGAGGAGGTTCCTGAATCGCTGATCGATGCCGTGACTGCGGTGTCCGGAAGCGGCCCCGCTTACGTGTTCCTCCTGGCAGAAGCGATGCAGTCGGCAGCTGAGGAGTTGGGCCTTCCGGAGGCCACCGCAAAGTCACTAGTCAACCAAACCATTCTTGGAGCGGGGCGAATGCTCACCGAGACGGAAGTCGACGCTCCCACGCTTCGAGAGCGTGTCACCTCACCGGGCGGGACCACCGCTGCGGCCCTTGCAGCATTCGATGAGGGCGGGTTCCGTGAACTAGTCGCCAGGGCGATGGAGGCCGCCGAAGCGCGGAGCAGAGAGCTAGGGCAAGCGTGAGCATGAAGCTGACCGAGACTCACGGTTAGATCAGGAAGCGGGTTTACCCCCGGCGGCGATTTCCTCCAGTGACAGGGTCCCGTCCACGATTTCGGCTGCGACCTGGGTAAGGCGCCGACGCTGGCTGCGGGCGTACTGTCGGATCATGGCGAACGACTCCGCCATGTCCACACCGGTCCGCTCGGCGACCATTCCCTTGGCCTGTTCAAGGGTCACACGGCTGTCGAGTGCGTTCTGTAGCTGGCCAGCTTTGATCTCGGACGCCCGCAGAGCCTGGTCCTGCAAAATCGCGATGGCGGCTACATCTGCCAGTGCCCGGGCGATGGCCCGATCGCCCTCTCGCATGCCGCCGATCTCGGTACTGAACAGGTTGAAAGCTCCGATGACCACCGAGCGGAGTCGCAGCGGAAGAGCATTGACCGAGAGGAACCCCGTACGGACCGCCTCGGGCGCGAATAGGGGCCAGCGGTCGGCGGCCGACCCCAAGTCGGGGTGTGTGACCATTTCGCCCGAGGCGAAGGCCTCCAAGCACGGTCCTTCGTCGCTCTGCAACTGGAACAGTTCCAGCAGCCGGGTCGCCTCGTTGGAAGCGCCCATCACTCTCAACATCCCCTGATCGTCGGCCAGGAGAACCCCCGCCTCGTCGGCCAGTTCCAACTTGACACAACTGGCGGCGAGCACCGTGAGCAGGTCGATGATGTCAAAGTCATCGACGAGAGAATCGGTGAGTTCTACGAAAGTGTTGACCAAGAGGTCTTCGCGTGTCACTCGTTCTGCCTTATCTCGACCATGTAGCACTCTACTTGACCGGCAGACGGTCATCGTCAAGCCGAAGACACCGGGCCACAACGTCCCGGGCGACGTCGGCCACCGATCTGTTTTCTGCGTAGGAGTGTGCCCGCAGGCGTAGCGCGGCGTCGGCGACACTGATGCCGAGTTGTACTGACACCATCCCCGACGCCTGACGCACTTCGGCTCGGTGGATGTCAGAACCGCTGAGCTCGGTGGCGAGCGTATCTGACTCGCTTCTGGACTGGGTCTCCAATACCGATAGGGCGACCGCATCCGCCACTAACAGACCATCGGCGGTTTGGTCTGCCGTGAGCGCTCCGGCCCGGTTCTGATAGAGGGCGAGCACACCGATGCATCTCAAACCGGCGTGGAGCGGAAATGCGAAGACACCCCGCATTCCCATCTGCAGAGCCGGGGGCGTGAAGCTCGGCCAGCGACTCGAATTGGACTTCTCGAGGTCGGGCTCGAAGACCGGTGCCCTGGCGCTGTAAGCGTCGTGGTTCGGTCCCTCCCCGAGAGAGAGCTGCAATTCATCGAGTCGGCCCGCCAGCTCGTCCGAAGAACAGACGGATCCCCCGTTCTGGGCCGTCATGATCGTCAGGCCGGCTGACGCCACGCCGAGAATTTCGACGCTGGCGCTACACAGGCTCCGCCGGGGAGCGCCGTTCGCATGGTCGGCGAACGCCAGGGCCACCCTCGATACGCGGTCTTCATGATTCATCCTCGTCTCCACAACGAAAGGGATGTCGCGTCGGCCGGAGAGCCTATTCCATCTCGCTCCCGGATAGCGGTTGCAGTACCCGGAGATGTTCCGATAAGCGGTCGAAGCCGAGGAAGTGTGTTGTTCTTTGCCCACATCCCGCCGAGATGGCCGGATGAAACGGGCGTTGAGAAGTAGAAGCCCTGGCTGAAGTCACAGTCGAGCGCCGCCACGGCGTCAAGCTGAAAGGGGTTCTCTATCCCCTCAGCGGTGACGGTCATTCCGAGCTCGTGGGCCAGGCGGGTAACCGCTCCGACAATGAGCCTGCTGGCAGGGTTCGCCTCGATGTCGGCGACGAACTCCCGGTCGACCTTGACGATATCGACCGGGAACTGTTTGAGATGGCTGAGCGACGATTGTCCCGTTCCGAAGTCGTCGAGGGCAAGCATGACACCAAGAGACTTGAGCTCTTTGAGGACTCGGAGCGCACGTGGCTTGTCCGCCACGAGGACGCTCTCGGTCACCTCCAGCGTGACCAGGCGGGGGTCGGTGCCGGTTTCAAACAGCACCTTGGACACAGACTGGACGAAGTCCTGTGACATCAACTGATGAACGGACACGTTGACAGAAACACCAATGTCGGCGTGTTGTCCGTTGCCCTGCCAGCGTTGGCGGTCCAAGCACGCCTGTTTCATGAGCCAGTACCCGATCTCGGTAATCAGACCGGATTGCTCCGCAAGCGGAATGACCGTCGCGGGCTTGATCGTCCCGTGAGCAGGATGGGCCCAGCGAAGCAGTGCCTCGGCTCCGACCAATCGTCCGCTCCCAGTCCGGACGATCGGCTGATACTCGACCCGGAGCTCTCCACGACGCAACGCCCCTGTCAGGTCACGGTTCAGACGTGCCAAATGGCTGGCTGCGCGACGATCGCGCAGGTCGATGACGGTGTGGCGGTCCCCACCACTTCGTTTCGCCTCGTACATGGCAGCATCCGCTTCCTGGATGACCGACTCGGGTACGTCGTCGGCGAGCCCGGCGAAAGCGATGCCGACGCTGGCACTGACTTTGATCTCATTGCCATCGACAACGAACGGCTCCGCCAACGCATTAGAGATCCGCTTTGCCAGAGGCTCGACCTGGGAAACTTCGTTGAGGTCCTCGCACAGGATCGCGAACTCATCGCCAGCGAGACGAGCGAGAGTGTCACCAGGTCGCAGCAGTCCTGTCAGCCGATCGGCAACCGAGATGAGGAGCTCGTCACCCGCATGATGACCGAAGGTGTCGTTGACTTGCTTGAAGTGATCGAGGTCGGCGAAGAAGACCGCCAGCATCTTCTCGGAGCGCCGGCAGCGGAGGATCGCATGGTCAAGACGCTGCACCAACAGGGTTCGGTTCGGTAGTCCGGTCAGCGGGTCGTGAAGTGCGCTCTGGCGGGCGCGTTCGGTCGACTCTTCAAGCTCCATCCGCGATTGGGCGTTGAGCAGGTAGGCAGTGGTCACATCGGCCAACGTCTGAGCGACATACATCTCATCGTCGTCCATCGGACCCGGCTCAGTCCTGTACAGATCTAAGGCACCGAGGTCCTGATCGTCGTTCTTGAGGGGAATGCTGAAAACGGCCCGGAGACCCTCTTCGAGTCCGCGACGCGAGAACTTTGGGAACCGGGCATCCTCGCGGAGGTCGGGGACGACGACCACTTCGCCCGTTTCGTGCGCAGTCAGGCACGGTCCCTCTCCCATTTCGGACTGGAGCTTTACAAACCGCAAAGCCGACTCATCCGACGCGGCGATGTGCCTGGATTCGCCTTCTGCGGAGATCAACGTGACGCCGACAGAGCTGATGGGGAGCAGCTCGGCGATCCGAACCACCAGATGATCGAGGATTGACTGGATCGGGAAGTCCGTCACGAGTGTGCGGGCGAACTCGCTCAGAACATCTGAGAGCTGTCGATCTGTTAGCACCGCATACCTCCGGACAAAACAAGTGCCGCGAGGTCTGGGCGGTCCCAATGAACGAATACCAATTCATTTTACCGGATCCGGGCACCTACGTGGGCCAAAGAATTCTGATGCCGGGATTCAGGAGAGGCCGTGGGATTCATGTTTCAACGGACCGCTCTGAGGGGAACTGAGGTCCGATAGCCGTGGAACGAGGAACGGATGACAGCGGAAAGGGTCGGAGGCAGCGATGTTCTCGTCGCGGGGTTGCGTCTCAAGCCCGACTTGGCGGCTGTCGTGCTGGGTATGTCGGTCGCTCTCAGCATGGTTGCCGGAGCGCTGTTTACAGCCGGCATAGCGGGAATTGAGTTCCGGGTCAGTACTCCAGAGAAGATGGCTGCCGCGGTCATCCCAGCAGCGATTGCGCTGATTCTGACCGCCTTCTTCTGCGGTGGGTGGGCCTACAGCGCCCGACGCGCCAGGGGCCACGAATTCTGAGCCATGAGTCTCTGGGAAGGCCCGTATCATCCTGACCGATCAGTTGCGAGTTCTCTCACACTGCGACAAGGTGCTTCGCTCCCGCAACGGACTTCTTCTAGTTCGCCCAGCCGGATTCGAATGAGTGCGATTCTGTCGCGCAGAATCCTCGACACCTCCATTTGCGACACCCCCACGTGTTCTGCGATGCGGCTCTGAGTCATCTCGCGATAGAACCTCAAAAAGAGGATCTGCTGATCGCGACGGGACATCGCTTCGACGATCTCCATCACTGCATCCATGTCGTCAAACATCTCTTCGGAGTCATCTCGCTCACCGAGTAACTCGATCAAAGCCAACGTATCGCCACCTCTGCGGGGCGCTTCTAACGAGTCCGGCCGGTAAGCATTGCCGACCGATCTCAGGTCCAACACGATCTGTTCGGACAAGCCAGCGTGGGCGGCGACCTCGGATACGGTCGGTGCGCGCCCAAGTCTCTGTGTGAGTTCCTCCTCAGAACGGCGGCTGTCGACGGACATGTCTCTGAGATGGCGGGGGACGCCCATACCCCAGGTGTTATCGCGGAAGTGACGCTTCAACTCACCTGAGATTGTGGGAACGGCGAAACTAGTGAACCGACCCTGTGTCACATCGAACCGTTCGATGGCCTTGAGGAGTCCAACATTGGCGACTTGCCGCAGGTCGGAGAGTTCTTCGCCCCGGTTCGCATACCGGCGTGCGAGGTACATGGCGAGTGGTTGGAACGCAGCGACCAATTCGTCGCGGGCATTGGCGTCCGGCAACCGCTGGAAAAGTTCGTCGACCGACTTGGCGTTCATCCGGATTCACCCCCTCAGGGGCGTCACCGGGGTCCTGGGTAACGCGAGTCTCTGATTGTCAGGATTGACAACCTAGGAAAATCATACCATTGGGCGATACAAAGTCCGGCGCGACTATTGACCTCGGCGTAGTCGGCGGAACTCAGTACTCATCGTCCGGCCTCCGTTGCTTCGACGGCTGGACCCTGGGGGGCTCACCGGGTTGCTTCGGATAGTGCGGGGGCCAGGGGGCGTCTCCAAGGCCGAACTCCTCCTGGTCCCGGACTACCCACTGCAGAAGGGTGTCGATGCGGGATGCCGCCTCGTCGATGCCGTCGGTGACATCACCGACCTTTGCGTATCGGTCAGACCCGAACCGGTCCATTGGAAAGTCCTCGAGTTCCACGTCGTCGAGTTCATCCCACCGGAACGGTGCGCTGACAAGCCCGGTAGGCCGAACCCCGTACGCCGAGGAAACGGACTTGTCCGGGGCCATCTGGTTGTAGTCGATGAAGACACCCGTCCTCTCCTCCTTCCACCAGTTCGCAGTCACCAGCTTCGGCATCCTGCGTTCCAACTCGCGCGCGAAGGCCAGGAGAGCCCTTCGCACCTGAATGAAATCCCAGATCGGCTCGAGGCGGACATAGACGTGAATACCTCTACTCCCCGAAGTCTTGGGCCAGGCGACCATGTCCAGTTCGTCGAAGAGATCCTTTGCGCCCCTGACCACGCGCCGAACGTCGTCGAATCCGAACCCTGGCGTTGGATCGAAATCGACGCGCAGCTCGTCTGGATGATCGAGATCGCTGGAACGGACGGGCCATGGATGAAAGTCCAAACAACCGAGTTGGACAAGGCGGATTACGTCACCCCGGCTCATCGGCACGTTCATCACACCTGGCCGCTGGCTGGGGAACTTGATGGCAACGGTCTTGAACGGCGAGTTTTCAGCCGCCCGCTTGTGATAGACGGGGTCGGCCCCAACCCCCTTCATGTAGCGCTTGAGCATTGTCGGTCGGTCCCTGATGCCACGCGCCGCGCCTTCGGAGACTGTGAGGAAATGCTCGACAACGTCCATCTTCGTCCATCCCCGAGAAGGGAAGACGATGCGATCTGGCGACGAGATCCTTATGGACTCGCCTTCGACTTCGACGGTGGTATCGCTCACCGCCCGTTTCTACCAACGATCAGGTGTTGGCGTCGACCTCAAGGCGTGGAAGGAAGAACTGGACGAGGGGCCCGATAGTCAATGAGAAGAGAACAGTCCCGATACCGACTGTCCCGCCGAGCAGCCAGCCGCCGATGAGGGCCGTGCCCTCGACGCCCGTACGAGCGAGCCGCAACGAAGGGCCTCGGCGGGCGATGCCCGTCATAAGACCGTCACGAGGACCGGGACCGAGGTGGACGCCTATGTAGAACCCGCTGCCGATTCCAACGAGAACGATGCCGGTCAGGAGGAAGAGCCACCGGATGGCAAGCAACTCGGGGACGGGCACCAGGAAGAGGACCAGGTCTATGAAGAGGCCGATCAAGATGGCATTGCACACGGTCCCGATGCCGAGGCGCTGTTTCAGCGGAATCCACAGCAACAGGACTATGAGGCTCACACCGATACTGGCGATGCCAATGGATAGAGGGGTCCGTGCCGCGATCCCCTGGTGCAACACTTCCCAGGGGGAGAGCCCGAGATTGGCCTGCACTTGAAGGGCGCTGCCCGCTCCGAAGAGGAAGAGCCCGAGGAGGAGTCGGGGAAACCGGGCAAGGACAACCGCCCAGGGAGCGCCTACAAAGACACGACCAGGGCGGTCAGAGATCATGCGGTGCGGTCGAGAATGACCTGCTTGGGCATGACGGCTCGTGGTTCGAGGACCACACCCAGGGTGCCGTCGTCCTTGCGATAGTAAATGATGAGACCTTCGCTGGTGGCGTGCGACGAGACCACCGAGTTACTCGGGACGGTCTCTGGCGAGGCTGGGCGATGGTCGACGATGAGAGACATCTCGACTCCAATTCTTCTAGACGTAACATCATGATCGGACAGATCACCATTCAGGTCCAGCGAAAGTTCCTGATGAGATCATGTAGTATTGCTTCATGGATTTGAAACGTCTCCAGTTCCTGCGAGAGGTCGCCTCCCGGGGCACGATCAGCGCGGCAGCCGAAGCCCTCGGCTACACACCGTCTGCAGTCTCCCAACAACTCTCAGTTTTTGAAAATGAGATGGGAACAGCACTGCTCGAACGTCAAGGCCGCAATGTCATCCTCACCCCCGCCGGCGAAGCCCTGGTCCGGGCGTCAGCGGACGTGTTTGCGGCAGTCGACCGGGCAGAGGCGGCCGTCGAACAGGCAGGAGAACTGGCAGTCGGTCCGGTGAGGGTCGGGTCGTTCCAGTCGATCGGTTCCACGATCGTCCCCCGAGCCTTCAACGCCCTCCACCGCAAGCGCCCCCAGCTCGAAGCCCACTTCGTCCAATACGAGACTCACCTGATGCGCGATCTCGACTTGGGTGTCATCGACATCGCGCTTGGCCAGCACTACTCAAATGTTCCCCAGCGCGGCGAGGGTCGCTTCGAACGGCTCGATGTACTCGTCGAACCCGTGTTCCTGGCCGTGCCGGCTGACAGCTCGGTTCAGTCGCTGCGGGATGCCGAACACGAAATGTGGGTGGTCGCCCCCACGACGACTGACTGCGGCAAGAACGTCCGCAACCTGTGCGCAGAAGCGGGATACGCCCCGGACATCCGCTTCCACTCCGATGACAACGAAGTCACACTCAGCGTCGTCGCTGCCGGACTCGGTGTCGGTGTACTCCCTCGTCTCGGTGTGATCCGACCCCCCGAGGGCGTGCGACTGATACTCCTGCGCGGCGCCACCCGCACCGTATATGCGAACACCAGGCCGGGAACGATGAGCCGCCCTGCGATCAACGCGGTGATGACCGAACTGCTCTTGGCAGGCGAAGAAGTTGCGGAGCACCAGCGCGAACTGGCCATGGTGGGCTAATCGCCCGATACCCTTAGCCGTATGGACCTGGTTTCGAGAGTGCGCGAGTCGGTCATCGGCCGGGACACGGCAGTCTCGACACCGTTCGGGATGCGCAGAGTCACCTACGCCGACTACACGGCCTCGGGACGCTCCCTCTCGTTTATAGAGGACTACCTCCGTGCCCAGGTTCTGCCTCTCTACGCCAACACCCACACCGAGACCTCAGGAACGGGCCTGCAGACGACACGCTTTCGCGAGGAGGCCAGGGAGATCGTCCGCAGTTCAGTGGGGGGAACCAGAGAAGAGCACGCGGTGATCTTCGCCGGATCGGGTTCGACGGGGGCTATCGACCGGCTAATAGCCATCCTCGGGCTGAGGATCCCCGCAGAACTCGACGACAAGTACGGACTGACCGAGATGATTCCCGTGTCCGAGAGACCAGTGGTCTTCGTTGGACCGTACGAACATCACTCCAACGAGCTGCCCTGGCGGGAGTCGATAGCGGACGTAGTCGAGATCGCCGAGGATGCAGACGGCCACGTCGACCTGGACGATCTCGAGCGTCAGCTTTTGGCTCACGCCGAGCGACCACTTCTCATCGGCTCATTCTCTGCAGCATCGAATGTGACGGGGATCATTTCAGACACCAGCGCCATCTCCATAGTCCTCCACCGCCACGGCGCGCTCAGCCTGTGGGACTTCGCAGCGGCTGCCCCATATGTCGGAATCGAGATGCGGTCCCCCACCACGCATGGCTCCGACTACAAGGACGCCATTTTCATCTCACCCCACAAGTTCATCGGTGGGCCGGGGACCCCCGGCGTGCTGGTAGTCCGGAACGATCTTCTCAAGAATCGTGTTCCGTCGGTACCGGGCGGCGGCACGGTCGCCTACGTCAATCACTCCGAACATCGGTATCTCACCGATCCTGAACATCGTGAGGAGGGAGGCACGCCGGCGATCGTCGAGTCCATCAGATGTGGTCTGGTTTTCAAGCTCAAGGAGGAGGTGGGCTCTGAGGTGATCCGCGAACGAGAGGAAGCCTTCATCCACCGGGCCATCGCTGCCTGGAACCAAGAACCGAATATTCAGATCCTCGGCAACCCCGACGCGGACCGACTGTCAATCGTCTCGTTCATCGTTCGTCACGGCGACCAATATCTGCATCACAACTACGTCGTCGCCCTGCTCAACGACCTCTTCGGAATACAAGCTCGCGGTGGGTGCAGCTGCGCAGGACCGTACGGTCACCGGCTGCTCGGAATCGACCTGGACACGAGCCACCGCTACGAATCGGAAGTCGCCAAGGGCTGCGAGGTGATCAAACGCGGTTGGGTGCGGGTCAACTTCAATTACTTCATCGACGAGGCGGAGTTCGACTACATAATCGAATCGGTCCGGCTGATCGCACGCAGGGGATGGGCGATGCTCCACGCGTACGAATTTGAAGTTTCGACCGGGACCTGGCGGCATCGCAGCGGCGTCCCGTTGCCTCCGATGTCGATCTCCGATATCTCGTTCGCCTCATCAACCCCCGCCGACCCTCCCGCCACAGCTGGTGTCGACTCCTATCCCGACTATCTGCGGGAGGCAGAAGAAATTCTGACAGAAGCGTCCACTCACAGCGCGCCTGAGCGGACCGATATCGGTCTCGCCGCCGAGGCAGAGGCGCTCCGGTGGTTTCCGGTCGGAGCCCAAGAGTCTTGATCGGTCGTATCCATCAGATCAGCGTCTCGAACGGCGGGGTCCCGAAGCTGGCGATCGAGTCGGCCGACATCGGGCTGCGAGGCGTAGTCGGCGACTACCAAGCGGACCAGAAGAATCACGGATCCCCCGACCAGGCACTTTGTGTTTGGTCACTGGAAGTGATCGAGGCGTTGGCCGACGAAGGACATCCCATCCAACCGGGGTTCGCTGGCGAGAACATCACAGTGGCCGGGATCGACTGGAGCCTCGTCGTGCCGGGGGTGACCCTGTTGCTTGGCGACTCGGTCGTCGCGCCGGTGACAGGGGATACAACACCATGCGTCAGCAACGCCGCCTGGTTCAAGGACCGAGACTTCCGCCGGATGAGCCACATTCGGTACCCCGGCTGGAGTCGTATGTACACCTCGGTCACGACCGGCGGTTCCATCCGAGTCGGAGATCCGGTCCGACTCCTCACGACCTGACGAGGAGCACTTTCAGGCGAGGAACTCCAACATCCGCTCCCACGCCAGGCGGGCCGCAGCCTCATCGTGGGTGGCCTGATCCCGTTCGAAAAAGAAGTGGGATACGTCGGGATATCGATAGACCTCTACTTCCAGGTCCTCGATGCCCATAGTCGCCTGCATGAATGAGGCCTCGTCGTCCGAGACAAATTCGTCGTCCTCGACCAAGTGGAGTTGGTACTTGGCGGACGATCCAGAGAAATCGATCGACTGGACTCCGTAAAACGCCACGACCTTCCCGATGGCCTCGGGCAGGCGAACCGATGCCCACAACGCAAGTGACGCCCCCATTGAGAAACCGAGCACTGCGATCGGCTCAATCGGATCCCGCGTCTTCTCCCGCACCAGGCGAGCGCCGGTCAGAGTGAGGGAGGCGAGCCGGTCAGCATCAAGATCAGCTAAGTGCTCGCGCGCCTCCTCGGCGTCAGAGAAAGTCTCGCCGGCAGTCAGATCTGGCACGAGAACCGTATAACCCGCCTCGGACAACCGATCAGCGAGCCGTCGGAAGAAGGGCGTGAGTCCCCACCAGGAGTGCAGCAGCAGGACCCCTGGGCCAGGACCTGAAGTCGGCGAAACAAAGTAGGCGGAATCTGACATCTGACGACGAGGGTACAAGGCGGTCCTGGTTGGATATCGGGATGAACAGCCGGCGTGGCGACCTTCTGGCCCTCTCGAGCGCAGTTCTCTTTGGGGTTTCGGGAACGGTGGCCGCTGACGCTTTGGCGACTTTCAGCTCGATACAGGTGGCCCAGTTCCGGTCCACAGTCGCCGCCTTCGTCCTAGGCGCCCTCGCTTATCACCGACGACAGACGGCGACCGGTGGCCGGCTCCCAGAGCTCGGAATCCTCGGCGTGTTCCTCGCAGCCGTGACCATCACCTTCTACTGGGCAATAGTCCGTCTCGGCGTCGGGCCTGGAGTGACGATCCAGTTCCTCGGACCGACTCTGGTGTTGTTCTGGATGCGTTTCGTCCAACGACGAGCAGTGCCCCGCCTGGCTTGGCTGCTCGCAGGGCTGGCCCTCGGTGGAACAGCCATGATCACCCGAGCCTGGGACTACCAGTCGCTCGATCCGATCGGTGTGCTGGCAGCTCTCGGAGCGGCATTCATGTTCGCCGGGTACCTCGTTATCGGAGAGCGGCTCGGTCGGCGACTGCCTGGCCTGACGATCGGGGCGTACGGGTTCGCCGTCTCAGCGGTGCTTTTACTGATTGTCTCGCCCGTCGAACTTCCGCGAGCCGATGCGACCGGCTGGATGCAACTGGCATGGATCGCCGTAGGAGGGACGGTCATCCCGTTCATGCTGTCGCTGGGAGCCTTGCGGATCGCCGACCCCGGCAGGGTGGGAGTTCTCCAAACCCTGGAGCCGGCAGTGGCTGCTGCGTCGGCGTGGATGGTTCTCGGTCAGGTGCTCGGAACGATCCAGGTCCTGGGTGGCCTTCTGGTGATTCTTTCGATCGCCGCGATACAGCGACTCACGTCCACGGTCGCCTCCGACTCGGCGGCACCCCAGCCGATTTGAGTCAGGAACGTGCCCAGCGGTCTTCCACGCCCCCAGGGCCAAGCAGTCGGGCCGATGTTGCCTCGACCTCGACAAAGGCCAGGTCTTCATTATCGGGGCTGCCCCAGAATCCCGCAGGGTCATAGGACAGGACTCCGGAGTCCCACAGACGCCGCCGATCCTCCAGGGTCGTGAATACCGACGCAGTTCCTTGGGCGATGAGCTCGCCCGGTCCGGTGTCACCCCCCACCGGCCAATGGAACGCCACCTGCGAATTGTGGCTGAGGTTGCGGAACTTGCGAGACGACTGACGTGTGGCAAACCAGATCGAACCTGGCTCGAAGCCGGGCGCGACAGCGGCCACATGAGGCTTTCCCCGTTCGTCCACCGTGCCTAGGTAGGCGATCCAGGAGATTGAT
>JBGTKD010000029.1:0-2739 GCA_041744795.1 Acidimicrobiia bacterium | reverse complement strand
TCTGTGCTCATCACCGGCTTCGACATCATCTTCTTCTGGGTGGCCCGCATGATGAAGATGGGAATCCACTTCATGGGTGAAGTGCCTTTCCGCCAGACGATCATCCACGGTCTCGTCCGCGACGCGGAAGGCGAGAAGATGTCGAAGTCGAAGGGCAACACGATCGACCCGCTCGATGTGGCCGAAGAGTACGGAGCGGATCCGCTGCGTCTCGCCCTCATTCAGGCAGCCAGTCCCGGACAGGACGTTGCCCTCGACATGGAATGGGTTTCCGGCACGCGCCGGTTTGGCAACAAGCTCTGGAATGCCACCCGGTTCGTGCTGCGCCACATCGAAGAAGGTTCGGTGCCAGCCGAAGGTGGCTACCCGGAGAGTCCTGGACCGGCGGACGCTTGGGTGCTGCAGCGCCTGGGAGAAGTGGCCGCCGAGTTCGATTCCCTGTGTGACCAGTACCGGTTCTCAGATGCCTTCGGCAAGTTGTACTCGTTCGCTTGGTCCGAAGTCTTCGACTGGTACTTGGAGATGGCCAAAACCTCCCTCGCCGACGAGGCGACTGCTGAGGCCACCCGTCAGACACTCGGAGTTGTGTTGCGGGACCTGCTCAAGCTGTTCCATCCGGCGATGCCCTACCTCACCGAAGAACTATGGCAACACGTCGTGGGTGAGGGCCTCCTCGCCGGTGCCGACTGGCCTCAGGTCCCAACGGTGGCCGGACCCGCAGGTATGGATGACATCCAAGACCTGATCAGCGGTGTCCGACGTTTCAGGGCCGACCAGGGAATCTCGCCTCGCCAGAGCCTGGATCTGAAAATCATGCCTCCGGTGGAGTCATGGGCCGAGGTCGTGGTGACAAGCCTCGCCGGTGTGGCTCTGTCGGAGGTCGACTCGGCTCCCGAGACTGGACACACCCGGATCGTCACCCGCAGGCTGCAAGGTTTCATCTCCCTCGACGGGGTCATCGACCTCGACGCTGAGCGAGCCAGGATCGACAAGGCCATTGCGGCGGCTGAAGCCGACCTCGGCAAGGTTCAAGGAAAGCTCGGCAACGCTGGGTTCATGGACAAGGCCCCGGCCGACGTGATCGAAAAGGTGAGGGCGCAACAGGCCGAGTACGAGGGTCTCCTCGACAAGCTGCGCGCCCAGCGCAACGCCCTGTGAACTACACCGAGGCAGTCGCCTACCTCGACGCCCACATAGGGCGGGGAGTCGAACCCGGGTTGGACCGAATCAAAGGTCTTCTCGACCTGATGGGCAATCCGGAGGACTCCTATCCGATCATCCATGTGGCTGGCACCAACGGAAAGACCTCGGTCACCCGTATGGCCACCCTTCTGTGCGTCGCCCACGGGTTGAGCACTGGCACTTTCATCTCTCCTCACTTGGAGCGAGTGGAGGAACGTTTCGCGGTGAACGGCCTGCACCCGGATGAGGAAGGCTTCATCCAGGCGGTGACCGACGTCAAGGCGTTCGCCGACATATTCGAGTCCCGGATCGGAGAGACTCTCACCTACTTCGAACTGACCGCTGCCCTGGCGGTGTCGTGGTTCGCCGATCAGGCGGTCGATGCCGCGGTCATCGAAGTGGGACTGGGAGGGCGACTCGACGCCACCAACGCAGTGCATGGACGGGTGGCGGTGCTGACGAGCGTCGGTCTCGAACACACTGAGTACCTCGGGGACACCCTCGAAGCCATCGCCGAGGAGAAACTGGCGATCGCCGAAGAAGGCGCCACACTGGTCACCGGACCCCTACCCCAGCCGATCGAAAGGCTGGCTCGCAGGACAGCAGCCCGGTTGGGCATCAACGCCCACGTGTACGGGACGGACTACTCGATCGAAGCGGCTAGCCCTGCTTTGGGAGGGTGGAACGTTTCCGTCCAGGGCATCCACGGGCTGTATGAGGACATCTACCTGCCCGTCCACGGACAGTTCCAGACAGTGAACCTTGCCACCGCTATCGCCGCCACAGAGGCGCTGGTCGGCAGAGAGTTGGATCACGAGGCCGTAATAGACGGTGTAGCCGCCTTCAGCGCACCAGGACGGATGGAGCCGATCGCAGCCAAACCGATGGTGATGCTTGATTCGGCCCACAACGCTCCCGGCTTCGAGGTCCTCAACCAGGCCCTCGCCGAGGAGTTTGCAAACACCAAGTGGGTTCTGGTCTTCGGTGCGATGGAGGACAAGGACATCGCCTCGATGATCTCCAGCGTCGCTGGACGGGTCAGTCGGATCATCACCACCTCAGTCGACGCACCCCGAGCGATCCCGGCGGTGGAACTGGCGGCAATAGTGGCGCCGATGGTCGACGTCGAAGTCGGTGCCATCGAAGATCCGACCGAAGCGATCGACGTTGCGAGAGTCCTGGCCGAAGAAGACGGCTCAGTCCTCGTAGCCGGTTCGATCTATTTGGGCGGTGTCATCCGAGCCCACGTCGCTGGCCGCGGCAAGGTCCACAAGCGCGAGCGGTAGGTCCTACAGTTTGTCCCCCCTCGACCGAGCGCAGCGAGGAAGTTTGGGGGGACCGGCCAGCCGCAGGCTGGGCGAGGGGGGCGGTAAGCGAAAGTCTGTCCCCCCTCGACTGATTCCCTATAGAGGATCCTGAGGTTGCCCCGGTTTCCCGGACGGGTTCGGTTGGTTGATCATGCCACTGCCCCGGCAGGGGTGTGGCGGGTTTCGTAGTCGATGGGCGAGTGGTAGCCGATCGACGAGTGACGTCGTCTCGGGTTGTAGAACACCTCGA
>JBGTKD010000028.1:0-19203 GCA_041744795.1 Acidimicrobiia bacterium | reverse complement strand
CTCAAGAAGTCGTTGAACGCGTGGCAATAGTTGGGCGATCAGAGCGACGTCGCTCAGGTTTGTGGCATCGGTGAGGGCGAAGGCGGCGCCGATGGGTACGAAGTAAGAGGCGCCGTCTTCGACGAGGTCTAGAGCCGATGTCAGCCACCTCGTCGACTCGCGGTACATGACCCGATTCCAGAAGTACATGCGGAGATTGCAAGCCAACTCGAGCGCTAACTCGCCCTTTCCCGACTCAAGGGCCCAGGTCATCGCTGCCCGGTTGTTGCCGAGTTCGTCGTTGCCGACGCTCATGAAGGTGAAGTCGTCCCTGTCGAGGCCGTCGCGAACCGATCGAGAAATGGATAGGAAGAACTCGGCATGTCGCAGCCGAGCCTCGTCGGCTTCGTCGGCTTCGAAGAGCTTGTCAAGGGCGTATTGACGCACAGTTTCCAAGAGTCGATAGCGTCGCAGTTCCGTCTCGAAGGTCACGACTGACGCTTCGACCAGTCGGCCGAGCAGGTCCAACACCTCGAACCGCGGGAGCATCTCTCCCGAACAGACCTCTTCGGCGGCCTCGTAGGTGAAGCCGTCGTAGAAGACCGACAGGCGACGGAGGAGTGCCTTTTCGTGTTCGGAGAGCAGGTCGTATGACCAGTCCATCATCGCTCGGAGGGTTCGCTGCCTCTCGACTGCAGTCCGGCTGCCTCCTGTCAGGAGCCTGAACCGGTCGTTCAAGTGCTGGGCGATCTGTTCGACCGTCAGCATCTTGAGCCGGGCTGTAGCCAGTTCAATCGCAAGCGGTATTCCATCGAGGCGCACACAGAGGTCGGCGACTGTCGAAAGGTTCTCGTTTGTGATGGTGAAAGTCGGCTGGACGAGCCTCGCTCGTTCGGCGAACAATTCGACGGCTGCCGCGTCGTCGTCGACCCGCAGAGAAGGTACGCGCCACAGCACTTCGCCCATGACGGCCAACCCTTCCCGGCTGGTGGCGACTACGTGAACTTCGGGGCAAGCCCTGAGAAGCGAATCCACGAAACCGGCTACATCGTCGATGAGATGTTCGCAGTTGTCGATGATCACCAATGCCCGCCGCTCGGCGAGGAACTTGAAGAGCCTGCGTTCAGCAGAAGCCGTCGAGTCCTGGGGGATCGAGAGCGCATTAGCCACGGTGTCTGCCAGCAGGCCTGCTTCCGCGAGTGGCGCGAGTTCCACGAACCACGCACCGTCGGTGAAATCGCTCAACACGTCTGCAGCGACTTGCAGAGAAAGCCGTGTCTTGCCGACTCCTCCTATGCCGGAAAGTGTCACTAGGCGAGACTGTCGGACGAGGTCGGCCAACTCTTTGATCTGACCTTCGCGCCCAACGAAGCTGCTGAGCTGCACGGGGAGGTTGTGAGGCGCCCGCTCAAGAGTGCGGAGCTGCCTGGGGTCGTTTGCCCCGCGCCCCACCATACGGTTGAGCTTGACCGGTTCGCCCAGATCCTTAAGCCGGTGTTCCCCGGCGTCAACAAATTCCATGCTTGGCGGTGGGCGTTCGCCGACCAAACGGCGGGCGGCTTCTGAAACCAGGATCTGTCCGCCGTTACCGGCATCCATGATCCGGGCTGTCCTGGTGACAGTCGACCCGAAGTAGTCGCCGTCCCGTGGCTCTGCCTCACCCGAGTGCACGCCCATCCGACACGAGAGTGCTGGTCCTTCCCACTTCTCTTCGGCGAGAGCCGCCGCCACTCCTGAGGCTGCAGACAGGGCGGCAGACACCGATCCGAACGCCGCGCCGAACCCGTCACCGGTGTGCTTGAAGAGGAACCCGCCCGCCTCTTGGATCGTGGCGCGCACAATCTCGTCGTGGCGGGCGAGCGAGCGTTCCATGCCGCTTGGGTCCATTTCCCACAGGCGCGTGCTGCCTTCGATGTCCGAGAACACGAAGGTCACGACGCCGCTGGGCATGCTCATTTGCGGAACACTAACGACTCGGGCCTTCCGGGGATCGGTCGGGATGTTGAGGAAGTGGAGTCAGCTGATACCTTCGACGGCATGGCCATCGCGGCTGTGCCGGAGCCGCTTATCGCGTCGGAGCTCGCCTGTCCCGCTCATTTGTAGCGGAGGATCGCCCGATCGCGTACCGCCGTCAGTTCTTCCCATGTCATTGCCGCCCCCCGACGTAGGAACTCCTCGAAGGTCTCCGTGCCGAGGCCAGCCTCGACGGTGCGACGGGAAGCATCGACGATTAACACGTTGGCAGCCAGCCGTCCCAGCGACGCCGTTTCGACCAGTGCATCCGCATACCCGGCGAGGAGCGCCGAGCTCTCGTGATCACCTCGGCGTTCGGCCACGATCGACCACAGGTCGAGTGCTGACAGAAGGGTGTACGCGTCGAAGATGTGACCGTCCTCGGTGTACGGCAGCTCGAGGGCTTCGATGGCGCCGTCGATGTCTCCATCGTGGAGGCGGAGCATGGCGCTCTCCCATTGGACGCCGCTCAGGACGTCGGAGCCGAAGATCTTCGATGCCCGGCGCACAGACTCGGCCGCTTCGTCGAATGCGCCGAGCGCTCGTTCCGAATGGGCGCGAAAGGTGAGCATCATGCCCTCCTCCCAGTCATCGACCGGGGAGTGGCCCTGGATGAAGTCGATCGCCTGCCGATACTTCTCCCCGATCACCATGAAGGCGGCGCGCACCGCGCCAGGGTGAATGTTGACGCCTTCTGCCAATGCCTCATTCACTAGCTCCAAGATCTCTACCTCGTGTTCGGTGCTACCCATGAACCATGCAGTGAGAATGCGGTTCTGAACAGGCCGGCTCCAATTAAGGCTGCCTGCTGTCCGCAACAGTTTTTGCGCCTGGCGGAAGAGCTCGTCTGCCTCTCGTGCGTTCCTTGACATCGCTTGGGCGGCCAGAGCGTTCGCCAGGTCGCCCCGTAGGCGGTCAGGAATCTCGGACGCGAACAGTCGTTCGACCCGTGGCAGGATCTTTTCGGTCGTGTGCCCGTCCTGGAGGTTCTGCGCATCGATGAGTGCGTACGCAGCCCCTGTCGGGACGAACTCCGTCGCCGTGTCGTCGACCAGATCGAGTGCCGTGGTGATCCACCGAATCGCTTCCCGGTACATGACCCGGATCCAGAAGTACGGTCGAAGGTTGCAGGCGATCTCAAGAGCGATCTCACCGTTGTCGGACTCGATCGCCCAGGTCATCGCCGACCGGAAGTTGTCGAGGTCCTCGGTCGCAGCCAGGTTCGCACGCGTGAGGTCCATGCCGTCGAAGGCCTGTGCGATCGAGTCCGAGGCCGATCGGAAGAACGTGGCATGAGCGAGGCGAGCAGCCTCTGTCTCGCCCGCCTCGACCAACTCGTCCATGGCGTACTGTCGAACCGTCTCGAGCAGCCGGTAACGCGGTCGGGGTTCGGACTCGAATGCCACGAGGGAAGCCTCGACCAGGCGACCGAGCAGGTCGAGTACTTCGAAGCTAAGGATGGCATCGCCGGAGCAGACCTCTTCAGCGGCCTCGTAGTTGAACCCGCCCGAGAAGACGGAGAGCCAGCGGAGCAGCGTCTTTTCCGAGTCGGAAAGAAGGTCGTATGACCAGTCCATCATCGCTCGTAGCGTGCGCTGGCGTTCCACTGATGTGCGGCTGCCGCCCGTGAGGAGACGGAAACGATCGTTGAGATGCTGGGCGATCTGTTCGACGCTGAGCATCTTCAGTCGGGCTGTCGCCAGCTCGATGGCGAGGGGGATGCCGTCGAGACGAACGCAGATCTCGGCAACGGCCTTGATGTTGTTGTCGTTGATCGTGAAGCGCGGCTGGACAAGCCGGGCCCGTTCCGCGAACAACTCGACGGCGGCCGCATCTTCGTCGACACGCAGCGATGGCACCCGCCACAGACTCTCACCGCTGACGCCCAAACCCTCCCGGCTGGTGGCGATCACGTGCACGTCGGGACAGGCCCTCAGCAAGGTGTTGACGAATGAGGCCACGTCATCGATGAGATGTTCGCAGTTGTCCATGATCAGAAGCGCCTTACGCTTCGCTAGGAATTTGAGGAGCCGGCGCTCGGAGCTGATAGTCGGATCCTGCGGGACGGATAGTGCGTCCGCGACGGTGTCTGCCAGGAGTCCAGGCTCGCTGAGCGATGCCAGTTCCACGAACCAGGCCCCGTCGTCGAACCCTTCGAGCACCTCTGCTGCCACTTGCAGAGCGAGGCGCGTCTTGCCTACGCCGCCGATGCCGGTGAGCGTCGTCAGTCGAGACTGTCGTAGAAGGTCGGCGAGTTCTTTGATTTGTGCCTTGCGACCGATGAACCTGCTCAATTGGATGGGTAGGTTGTGGGGTGCCCGTTCGAGCGTGCGGAGTTCTCGGTCGTCCTCTGCGCCGGCCCCAACGAGTCTGCTGATCTTGATCGGCTCACCCAGATCTTTCAGCCGGTGTTCGCCTGCGTCGACGAAAGCCATTCCGGCAGGTGGTCTATCGCTCACCAGGCGTCTGGCGGATTCGGACACGACGATCTGTCCCCCGTTTCCCGCGTCCATCAGGCGGGCGGTCCGGGTGACAGTCGATCCGAAGTAGTCCCCGTCGCGTGGTTCGGCCTCACCCGAGTGGACACCGATGCGTGAGGTGAGCTTTGGTCCGGTCCAAGGTTCCTCCGCCAGTGCGGTGGCTACCTGAGACGCGGCGGCCAGCCCGTCGGAGACGGATGCGAATGCCGCGCCGAACCCGTCACCGGTGTGCTTGAACACGACCCCGTCATGCTGTTCGATCACGGTTCGCACGATCTCGTCGTGGCGGGCGAGGGACCGGCCCATCCCCTGCGCATCGGACTCCCATAGCCGGGTACTGCCCTCGATATCCGAGAACACGAAGGTCACGACGCCGGTGGGCAGACTCACGCAAACCACAGTACCGCGGGCCAACTGCCCGACGCTGGGAACGAACCCGAGCGTCAGTCGATACCTTCGACGGCCAACAGTTTGGATTCTGTGAGGCTTTGACGCACGGGGATCCATTTCTGGTATTCGGGACTCGCGTACCAGGCCTTCAAGTCGGCCATCGAAGGGAATTCGATGATTACGAGGCGGCGAACATCCCAGTCGCCTTCCAGTTCCTCCATCTCGCCGCCTCGTGCCCGATACCGTCCGCCGTGAACCGCTGCCGTCTCTACAGCTGCCTCGAGATAGCCGCTGGCGCGATAAGCATCCATGTCATGGGGTACCGCATCCGCGATCAGGAAGGCAGACACTGAATTGCTCCTTGGTTCTCGCTGGCAGGACGACGACAACTAACGGCAAACTTACTGATGCCGAGCCTTCGCCGCACCCGCCAATTGATGGCGTCTCTGTAGATTGGCGATCCCCGAAAAGGACCATTCACCTGGAAGACAGCGAGTACCTGACCCGCTTGGAAGCAGCCGGACGGGCTGTAGAGGAGTCTGCCGTTGACGCGGTAGTCGTGAGCGTCGGCCCGGACCTGGAGTATCTGACCGGCTATTCAGCTCATGAACTGGAACGGCTAAATGCTTTGGTCCTGGTGTCGGGTCAGGAACCGACGATGATCATGCCCCGGCTGGAGGCACCCGGCTTTCCTCGGTTGGAGGGAGTGCGCATTCGTGACTGGTTAGACGGTGAGAATGCACTGGAGATCTTCTTCGACGTCATCGGCGCCACCGAGCGGTTGGCGGTTTCTGACACGATGCGGGCCCACTTCGTGGTGCCGATCCACAACGCCCGGCCTGACATCGGCTTGGGCTTGGCCTCTGACGTGATCGGCTCGCTGAGAGCCGTGAAGTCCCTCGCCGAACGATTGCTCCTGGCGGAGTCCGGCCGGTGCGCTGACGTCGTTACCACAGACCTGATGGAGGGGAGGGTTCCTTTGGTTGGTCGGACCGAACGCGAAGTCGCTCTCGACATTCGAGAGCGTCTGGTGGAAGCGGGACTGGATACCGCCGAGTTCGCCATCGTCGGTTCAGGGCCGAACTCGGCGTCGCCACATCACGACCCCGGCGAGCGGGTGATCGAGACGGGCGAGGTTGTCTTGTTCGACATCGGAGGTCGTCTCGGCGGTTATCACAGCGACACGACTCGCTGCATCCACACAGGCCCGGTCCCCGCCAGGGTCGCCGAAGCATGGGAGGTCCTTGCATCCGCCCACGCGGCTGGCGTGTCGGCCGCCCGAGTGGGCAACACCTGCCAGGACGTCGATCGAGCGGCTCGGGCTGTCATCGACGAGGCGGGTCTCGGGGAGCATTTCATCCACCGGACCGGACACGGGATCGGACTTCAAGGTCATGAAGAGCCCTACATAGTCGAGGGCAACGATCTTCCAGTCCGCGTGGGGCACGCTTTCAGCATCGAGCCGGGGATCTACTTTGAAGGCGAGTGGGGTATTCGATTGGAGGACATCGTCGTGGTCGGTGACGACGGGCTCATCCTCTGCAACCAAGCCGCTCGCGCCATCAACGAGGTGTCCTAGGCAGCACCCTTGATCAACCGCCACAGGGCATCGACGTGTTGTTCCTCGGTGAGCGTCGATCCGATCGATACCCGTACGTACATGCGGCCTTCGAGCGTTGAGGGCGTCACGTAGGAGGTGCCCGAGTCGTTGATGGCAGCTGCGATTCGAGCCGTCGCCTCGTTTCCTGCGATGTGGGCGAACGAGACGAGTCCGAACACAGTCGGGGCAATCGTCTCCAGGCTCGGGTGGGAGTCGATCCGGGCCGTCAGGTCTTTGGCCAGCCGGACGTGTTCTCGGATGTAGCTACGTAGGCCCTCTGCGCCGTAGTGGCGGAGCACGAACCACAGCTTGAGAGCTCGGAACCTTCTTCCCAGGGGAACGTGCCAGTCGCGGTAGTCGATGACCTCTCCGCTGTCGCTGGCCGTGTTCCGCAAATAGGGCGGGATGATCGCCATGGCATCTATCAGTGGCTTGCGATCTGCGACCCAGAAAACCGAGCAGTCGAAGTTCGTCAGTAGCCACTTGTGCGGGTTGAAGGTGTACGAGTCCGCCAGATCGACGCCGTCGAGGTGGTGGCGGAACTCCTCACAGATCATCGCGCTCCCGGCATAGGCCGCGTCGACGTGGAACCAAAGTTGGTGTCTCTTGGCCAGTTCGCCGATCGGACGCAGAGGATCGACAGCCGTTGTTCCGGTGGTGCCGATCGTGCCGCAGACGAACATCGGCACCAGGCCTGCGGCGACGTCGGCCTCGACCGCGGATGCCAGCGCATCGGGTCGCATCCCCATCTGCTCGTCGGTGTCTATCAATCGAACGTGACCGATGCCCGCCACATTCGCGCCCTTCTCGATCGAGGAGTGGGCTTGGTTCGATGTGTAGGCCACCATCCGTGACGGGTCCACGCCGGAGTGGAGGCTGCGGGCGACGACGATGGCGGTGTGCGTCGAATCTGAGGCGCTCATTTGGAGCACGCCGCCGCCACTTTCGGTCGTCTTCCAAGGCTGGGGAAGATCCATCAGGTCAACGAGCCAATCCAGGACGTGGCTCTCGATTTCGGTTGTCGCGGGACTGGTCTGCCATAGCATTCCTTGTTGGCCGAGTCCGGCGGAGACCAACTCGCCGAGAACTGCTGGGAAAGAGACATTGGCTGGGAAGTAGGCGAACCATCCGGGCGATTGCCAGTGCGTGAGACCTGGAGCGACAACCCGGTTGAGATCTTCGAGGATCGTGGAAAACCCTTCGGGATGCTCAGGCGCGGCGACAGGTAGCAGGGCTCGAATTGTCCCCGGTTCGATCTTGGGAACAATCTGTTGATCTCCGACGGTTTCCCAGTAGTCGGCGATCCAGTCGATTACAGCTCTTCCGTGTTGGCGGAATTCGTCCGGGGTCATGTGATTGGTCACGGCAGATGGACCCTATCGCACATTTCTCCGAGCCCGAGTTGACGCACCTCTGGGTCTTTCGACCTATATGATGGGGCGTAAGGGTGTTCGGGTTGGGCCGACCAAGGAGTTGGGTCCGATGGGTAGATATGACGGATCGTTGCGCATGGCGAGCTCCGCAAGCCCCGTGCTGCAGGTCGTGGTCGACCTCACCGAAGAGCGAATGCTTCTTCAGTCTGGGTCGGATGTGCTTGCGGAGATGGCGCTGAACGAGTTGTTGATCCGAGGCGAAGACGACGGTTTCCACATCCGTGTGGAAGGCGAAGAGGCCATCATCCAGACGAATGATGACCCGGGACTCGCCCTCGAACTCGGACTCCGTTCCGCTAGTCCGAGACTTCGCCGCCAGATGGCTGCGCGCAACCGCTGAACCAAGGCGGGCAGTTCGTGACCGATCTGCCCGCCGAAACGTTCCGACGGGCAGAAGACCTACTCCGGCGCGCCGCCACCTCCCATGGATTCGTTGCTTCCCCCTCTTTCGATCATTACGCCGTCATCTGGGGCAGAGACGCGCTGATCTCGTCGCTCGGGGCTCTCCGGCTCGGGGACCCCGACCTGGTCTCGGCAGTCGCAGCATCCCTCGACACTCTCGCTGGAGCCGCCTCGCCTTTGGGCCAAATGCCGGCTGTGGTGAATCCGGCAAAGGGGGAGTGGGACTTCGCCGAAGGCGGGGCCGTGGATGTGTCCGCCTGGTTTGGGATCGTCGTCTCCGCTTTCTTAGAAGCGACCGGCGACATTGATCGGGTACGCGGCTGGTGGCCGCATTGTCGATCTGCGCTGGCCTGGCTCGATCACCAGGACGTCACAGGGTCCGGTCTGATCTCGGCTGCGCCATCGACCGACTGGATGGACGCCGCCCTGACACGGTCGGGCAGGACGCTTCATCTGAATGTCCTCTACGCCTGGGCGCGCAGATCGATCGCCCAGTTGGCTGACCACCTCGGAGAAGAGGCCACAGTCGATCCGCAGAAGACCTTCGACGCCGTAAACGCCTGGTTCTGGCCCGACCCGACCACGGACCCCGCCAGTCTTTATCCGCACGGATTCGCCCACGACGCCACGCGGATCGCCTATTGGGAAGCCGGTCGGGGCCGACGAAATCACTACCTGTCTCATATCGTCCATGCCGCGTTCGTAGATCGGTGTGACGTCCTGGCAAATCTCTTGGCGATCAGGGCCGGTGTCGCAGACGACGTGCGCGCCCGACTGATTCTCGAGTCCCTCGAGGACGCCGCCGATCCCTTCCCGACCCGGACCTTCCCAGAGCCGGTGGCAGCCTCGGACGGCTCCGGCATGCTGGTCTCGTTTGCTGAGGCCTCGATACCGGAGCGGTGGCAGAACCGGCCAGGTCGATATCACAACGGGGCTGCCTGGCCCTACATCGGCGGGTTCCACGTCGAAGCGACTGCGACTGTCCATGGAGCCGACGCCGCCCGTGGATTGCTGCATCAGCTCGCCGTAGCTAATGCTCTTGAGGACTGGAGCTTCCCGGAGTGGATCGACTCGGCAGGTAGGCCGGCAGGCGCCTTGCTCCAAACCTGGAATGCCGCCACGTTCGTTCTCGGGTACTTGGCGGTGAACGCCGAGTGAAGGCCTCAACCCACCGTGAGCGAACCCAGTAGCCACAACCCCCAGGCTGCGAATGTTGCGGTGTAGAGCACCGGTAGAAAAGAGTTCGCCCTGGATGACAGGTTGGGAAGAAGAGTCAGGGTGCTTAGAGCGAGGGATACGAGGAGGGCGATTGGGAGTATCCGTGGCACCGCACCTGAGCGCAGGGAGACGAATGCGGTCAGGCCCATTCCGACTGCCAGACACGGGAGGGCCACAAAGGTGAGGGGCACGGCATTTCGCGGCAGGCCGTGGTTCACCATCTCGATACCTTGAACGGCCAGATAGGCGATCATCATCCCGGCCATCAGCACCGCGATCCCGATGACGCTCAGCCAACCTCCTGCACCTATCCATGCGTGAACCCCAGGTAAGCCGATCGTGATGAGCGCTCCGCCCGCCATGACCATTGCATTGATGCCGTACCAGCCAGGTGCCTTCCCTGTCCGATCCGGATCGACGACTCCGAGCCACATGAAGCCAATCGTGGCGAGCAGTCCGCCGACGAACAGCGAACCGGCCATCAGCAGTTGCAGTGGATCTCCGGCAGGCATCGTGGAACGAGCGTACTGAGTGGGTGGTGACCCGGAGGGTGGATGGCGCGGATCTAGTCTCGGCAGGTGAACACCGGAGAGGAAGTGCGGGCGGGTTTCGATCCGCGCATCATCGTGATCGCCGTGACCGGGGGTGCCCTGAGTGGGTTCTTCGGTGTCGGTGGCGGAATCGTGCTTGTACCGCTCATCCTCTACTTCCTCGGCACGAGCCGCCGGGTCGCCCACGCCACCTCGCTCGGCGCGATCATCCCTCTTTCTGTGGCGGGCGTGATCGGGTTCGCTCTGTCAGGCAGGGTCGACTGGGTCATGGGCTTGACTATCGGGCTGGGTGGTCTTGTGGGAGGCTCGGTCGGGGCCCACTACATGAACCGGCTCTCGCCTCGGACTCTCAGACTCGTGTTCGCCGTGCTGCTGATCGTTGCTGGTGTCCGGATGGTGGCGTGATGGCTGAGGTGGTTATCGGTGCGCTGATCGGGCTTGTCGCGGGGATCGCCTCGGGGCTGGCGGGTGTGGGCGGCGGGGTGATCATGATTCCGGCAATGGTTTTTGCATTGGGCTTCGAACAGCATGTGGCACAGGGGACGTCGCTGCTCGCTATTGGATTCACAGCACTAGCCGGTACGAGAGTCAACCGTCGCAATGCCCACGTCGATGTGAAGTTGGCCCTGACGATCGGCGCTATGGGTGCAGCGGTGGCGTTCGGCGCTGCTCGACTCGCCAACAGCCTCGACGGCGATCTTCTGAGCACGCTGTTCGGCGCTTTCCTGATTCTCGCTGGAACCCGCATGGTCGTTCAGACGCTGAGAGAAGACCGGTCGAACAGTCGAAAGGGGGTCCCGCCGAGCGACGGGACCCCCTGAATGCCTAGAGGCTGGCGGCGTCTTCTTCGCTGGAATCAGGTTCCGCCCGTCCGCTCCTCAACACGGGGGCGAGAAGGGCGAGTCCGGCCGCGATCGCGAGCACTGGCCAAACCCAGCCGAGCGAGATTCCGCCGAAGTAGATCTCGAGCGGTTTGGCCGGGATAGCGAACAGCAAAGCGAGTCCTAGAAACCCCAATCCAAAGATGAACGAGATCGGGTCGAATCGATGAGTACGCATCAGTTTTCCTCCACGACGATTTCGCCGCTGTTGATTTCGATGTTGAGAGTCAGAAGCGCGGGTCCTTCAGGTTCGGAGCTGAGTCGCGGACGGAAGCCGCTCTGAGCGTTTCCGAAAACGCTTATCTCTCCGATACCGGCGCGGGCATTGACCGCGGTGGTGCTGCTGTCAGCAACGATCACCTCAACGGTGCCTACTCCGTTGGTGATCGTCACGGTGCGGGGCTCATCGAGGATGAGGTTGGAGAGGTCGAGCCGGATGTCGCCCGTGCGCAGGCTGTAGTCGTTTTGCAGTTGGTCGGGGTGGGCGACTGTCACGTCCAGGTCGTCGACCGATGAAGCGAGCGCTACCTCTGATGTGCTCACTCGTACTTCACCGATCAGTGTTTGGGCATCCAAGACAAGCGTGCCGTTGCCTGACCGGGAGACTTCGAGGCTCCTGGCGAAACCAGATCGCACCGCTCCGAACACCTGTGCTTCCCCAATCCCGACTTCGGCGGCGACCTCAACGGCGACGTCTGGCGGCACAAGGATCTGGAGCGATCCGATCCCGACACTCGTGGCTAGTTCGAACGTTTGTCCGCTGAAGTCCACACCCCTGAGATCAACAACCAGTTCACCTATCGCCAAGTTATAGGTGGGGGCCATCTCATCGACCGACGACACAGCTACCCCGCGTTGCCCGATGCCGTTTCCTAGCTCGAACTCAGCAAGCGGTGAGAGGACGAGGAGGGGGGCGACGAAGATCCCGAGGACGATGAGACCCCGTGCCCGTCCCATGACCGCACCGACTATCAGCGCCAAACCGATGATCCCTAGCGTCATTCCCAGGTAGTGACGTGGCGACGGGTCGAAGGTTGTCACGGCGTAGTCGAAGAACGCCATCACTCCATTGGCTATGAGAGTCACAGCTATGGCGAGTCGGCCCAGCATTGAGGGCGGGTTCTTGGGCTTGCTCTGTCGCGGCGGGGTGGGGGCGGGAGACGGATCACTAGGCCCGTCAGATGACCCGGAGGCAATGAACGCTTCGGTCGGGGCCTCGGAGGACTCTCCCGAAGCCGCCTGATCGGTGGCTTTCCCAGTGGGCATTCCCAATTGCCCGCGATAGAGCATGACACCCACCACACCGATGAAGACGGCTACTGCCAAATCGCCACGGATGAAATCGACCGAGGAGGCAGCGATCAATACGCCGATCCCCACGAGTCCCACACCCATCCATCCCGAGCCGTCTTGAACGTTCTCGAACAGCCGGCGGGCAACAGGCTCTTCTTCGTTGTCGTTAGGAATCAGCAGCCATCCGGCAATGTAGAGGGCGACTCCGAGTGCCCCACCAAAGGCGAGGACTATGAATGCCACTCTGACAACCCAGGTAGGTATATCCAGACGGTGTGCGATGCCAGCCGATACGCCGGCGATCATCCTGTCTGACGTGGACCGCTTCAACGGAAGGTCACTGGCCGACAGCGGCTCTTGTGTTGTGTTTGTTTCCATCATGGCTCCAGGATGACGCAGCGGCAGGCTGGCATCTATCGGGAACTACCCCCGACCGTCCCCGACGTCCCAGGGTTGGGTCAGGGGTATCCCTCATTGCCACACGACTCAACTGCTGGAACGATACGTGTTGTGACTCAAGTCTCGACCTCAAGTCCAACTAGGGCGCCTTTCGGTATCCGTCGGTCAGATGATCGGATGATTGCCGGTATCTGTGGTGGGTTAGGCGCCAGGACGGGTCTGGAAGTTGTCTACGTACGAGCCGCTTTTGTGGTTCTCGCACTTGTCTGGGGGCTAGGTCTGATTCTCTACTTGGCCGCTTGGGCCGCCACGATCGACCTCCCCTCAATCGAAGACTCCGATGAGCCTGCGGCTGCGCCAGCCGACCGCCAAACCCACATTGGTGCTGGCCTGTTGTTGCTGGCGGGCCTGATCCTCATCCGCTCGGTCGGCGTGTGGCCCGGAGATCAGGTCGTGTGGCCGCTGGCGGCGATCGTCTTCGGGTCGGCCTTCCTGCTCGACCAGCGGGGAATCGACTCGCGTGACTTCCTCACATCCCTCGTGGACCCTGGCGACAACTCGATGCGACGACGCTCGATCGTCGGAGTGGTTTTGCTTGTCGCCGGTTTGAGCATCTTCGGCTCCGTGGCAGTACCGCAGATCGGCGCGACGATCCTCGCCGTTCTCATCACCGGAGTCGGTCTGTCAGTGTTGTTCGGTCCGTGGATCTGGAGGCTCGCCAACGACTTGGGAGCGGAGCGATCCGAGCGGGTACGCCAAGAGGAGCGGGCAGAAATGGCAGCACACCTGCACGACTCCGTGCTTCAGACTTTGGCGCTGATCCAGCGGACCGAGGACCCTAAACGAATGGTCACCCTCGCTCGCGGCCAGGAGCGGGAGTTGCGGAGATGGCTCTACGACCGGGTTCCTGAGGCCGGTACCGCATCGCTGTCGGTCCTCCTGCAGTCCACCGTGGACCGAATCGAGGCTGACTTCGACCTTCCCATCGACCTCGTGATCGCGGGTGGCGACCTTGAAGGCGATCTGGTGGGGCCGCTGGTGTCAGCCACTGGAGAGGCGTTGACGAATGCCGCCAAGCACTCTGGGGCAGGGAAAGTTTCGGTGTACGCCGAGATATCTACCGACGCTGTCGATGTCTGGGTTGCGGATCAGGGGAGCGGATTCGACGTGGCAACAGTGGCCGCCGATAGACGGGGGATCGCGGACTCGATAGTCGGGAGAGTCCAACGCCACGGCGGGACCGCCACGATCACCTCTGAGGTCGGGGAAGGAACCGAAGTTCACCTCCATTTCCAACGACAGGAGCCCCAGTGACCACTGTCTACCTCGTCGATGACCACAGGCTCTTTCTGTCAGGGGTCAAGTCCGAATTGGAAGGTTTCGTCGAGATTGTGGGTAGCGCCTCAGATGTCGACGACGCCATCGAAGGGATTAGGGCTGCGAACCCCGAGGTCGTCCTGCTGGATGTGCACATGCCGGGCGGGGGAGGGCTCACGGTCATCGAAAACGTCGTCGAAACCCACCCCGATGTCCGTTTCCTGGCGCTGTCAGTGTCAGACGCCGCCGAGGACGTGATCGCCATGATCCGAGCCGGGGCGCGTGGATACGTGACGAAGTCGATCACGCCGGAGGAGTTGATCGAGGCCATAGGCCGCATCAAGGCGGGCGACGCCGTGTTCTCACCGCGCCTCGCAGGTTTCGTGCTCGACGCCTTCGCGGACACGATGTCGGCTCCCATCGACCCTGAACTGGACCAACTCACGCCGCGGGAGAAGGAAGTGCTGAGACAAATCGCTCGGGGATATTCCTACAAGCAGGTTGCGAAGCGATTGTCGATCAGCGTGAAAACGGTCGAGACGCATGTTTCGGCGGTGCTCCGCAAACTTCAGCTGTCCAATCGCCACGAGCTGGCCCGATGGGCGAGCCACAGACGGATCGTCTGATCGGCCCCGTCAGGCCGACTGCAGCACAGGTCGAGCTTGCACCCGCAGGCCACCCATGATTGTTCGGGCGATGACTACGAGATGGGGGGCATCGTCGGGCAGTGAGCCGTGGTCGGCGACCTTGATCTCATGACCGCCTCCGAATGCGGTGCCTTCGAGGCTGACCCGCCACGTGTCCGGCACAGTGACGTCCGTCCCGCCCATCACGGTTGTGAGCTCGAGTCTCAACGGGTCGGTTCCTGCCGGCATAGCCCGCCGCAGGTCGATCTGCGTGCCGCCGAACACGGTGAGTGCCTTGGACGAGAGGAGATCGTGGGTAGTCGGCCGGAACTCGGTCCCGTCGAACACTGTGACCAGCGAAAACCGCGGCGAACCGGGGTCTTCTTCTGAGCGAACGACAAATTTGACGATGAGCCCGGTCACTGCGGAGACTGCGGCCAGAGTTGCCCAGGCGACTAGGAGTTTCTTGACGATTCGCACGCCGTCACCCTAACGGCGTGTGCGTCAAGCGAATCCGGTCACAAGATGGGAGTTCCCGAGTATCTGCTTGCTTCTGGGTAGGTCACAGTCAGCCGCGCTACCTCCTCGACGAATGCAGCGACCTGTGCGCCGGCTCGTCCTACGAAGGCCCGTGGGTCGTGGCGGATGGCGTCCAGCCGTTCGACAGGGATGGGAAGTGTCGTGTCATCTCGAATCCGTTCGAAGAGGTCTGCAACCTGTCCGCCTCCCGATCGGAGGGCGAGGGCGGCGGCTACCGCATGGTTCTTGATCCGCTCGTGAGCAGTCTCCCTGCCGACCCCTGCCCGGACCGACTCCATCAGAAGGGCGGTCGTCGCCAAGAAAGGCAGATTCCGTTGGAGCTCGGAGTCGATCACCGCCTCGAAGACTCCAAACTCGTTGAGAACTGTCAGCGTCGTCTCCAACAGTCCATCGATGGTGAAGAAGCTGTCGGGAAGTACGACCCTGCGTACGACGGAGTCGCTTACATCGCCCTCGTTCCATTGGTTGCCCACGAGGCTGGCTGTCATGGAGAGATGACCTCGGAGGATGGACACGAAACCGTCGATACGCTCCGAACTGCGGCTGTTCATCTTGTGGGGCATCGCCGAGGAGCCAACCTGTCCCTCTTTGAACCCCTCCGTCGCCAGGTTGGCGCCCGACATCAGCCGGATAGTCGTGGCAAGGCTCCCGGGCCCCCCGGAGACCTGCAGGAGCGCCGATACGACCGCGAGATCGAGCGAGCGGGGATATACCTGGCCCACCGCTGTCATCACCCGATCGAACCCGAGGGCCTTGGCAACACGCTTTTCGAGTTGTACCACCTTGGCTTGATCGTCCTCGAACAGATCAAGTAGATCCTGCTGGGTTCCGACAGGGCCCTTGAGCCCGCGTAGGGGATAGACCGCCAGCAGGTGTTCGAGGTTGTTGAGGCCGAGGAGCAGTTCCTCACCGGCGTTGGCGAAACGCTTGCCCATCGTTACCGCCTGGGCTGGCACGTTGTGTGTTCTGCCGGTCACGACCAGGCCGGAGAACTCGACGGAGCGCTCGGCGAGCTTCGTCAGTACTGCGATGCACTTGTCCCTTACGAGCTCCAAGCTCTTGCGGACCTGGACTTGTTCGACGTTTTCGGTGAGGTCCCGCGAGGTCATGCCCTTGTGGATGTGTTCATGGCCCGCCAGGGCACAAAACTCTTCTATGCGGGCTTTGACGTCGTGGCGGGTGACTCGCTCTCGGGCAGCGATTGCATCGAGATCGACATCATCGGTCACGGCTTTGTGCGCATCGATGACATCCTGGGAGATGTCCAGACCGAGATCACGCTGTGCCTCCATAACGGCAATCCACAGGTTCCGCTCCATCACCACTTTCGCTTCTGGAGACCAGATAGCCCGCATCTCGGGACTGGCGTAGCGGGTGGCGAGAACGTTGGGAGTCGTGAACGGCATCGTTCGGATTCTGCCAGGTTCGGCCGAGCGTTTGAGCGGCTCGAACGGATCGCTTCAGGTGCCTGGCATACTCGTTGGCATGAATCTCGTCCCACTCCTCGCTCCTGCGGTCGCCTCACGGATCTCGGCCTGGAATGAAGCAGACAGTGTCAGAAGGCTCTGGTCGGGTGACCCCACGGTCTGGTCAGACGACCCCAGCACGCCGGAATTGGCGAACCGGTTGGGGTGGCTGCGCCTCCACGAGACCATGCGCTCGTCGCTCGGTGAGATCCGCAGCGCAGCGGCTGCAGTCCGCGAGGACTCGTCTCACGTTGTGCTCTGCGGCATGGGCGGGTCGAGTCTGGCACCCGAGGTGTTCGCTCGTTCTTACGGTCGAATCGACGGGTGGCCCGAGTTAATTGTGTTGGACAGCACTCATCCCGACGCCGTCAAGTCGGTGCGGGACCGCATCGATCCGGCCAAGTCCACCTTCGTTATCTCTTCGAAATCGGGAGGCACCCTCGAGACCCTGTCGTTCTTCCGGTACTTTTACGCCGAGACAGGAAATGACGGATCACGCTTCATCGCGATCACTGACCCTGGCTCGTCACTGGCGACATTGGGACGCGAGCGCGGCTTCCGATTCGTGTTCGAGACCATTCCTGATGTGGGTGGACGCTTCTCAGCTCTCACCCATTTCGGCCTCGTGCCGGCGGCTTTGACGGGCATCGAAGTGGACACATTGTTGGACTCGGCCGCCACCCTTGCGGCGGGCGCCGCTGACAACGTCACTGACGACCCGGCCGTCGGGCTTGGTATCGCCCTCGCCGAGTTGGCACGCCAGGGCCGTGACAAATTGACGCTCCTGACCTCGCCTTCTCTGGTCTCACTCCCGGGATGGATGGAGCAACTACTGGCCGAGAGCCTCGGTAAGGACGGCACGGGGATTGTTCCGATCGCCGAGGAGCCCGCCAGGGGCCCGTCCGCCTATGCCGACGACCGGGTGTTCCTCGCCTTCGTGCTGGCAGGCGAGCAAGGTCCTGATCTCGATGCACTCATTCGGGTGGGCCAACCCGTCTTGGGATTCGAGCTTCCCGGTCTTGCTTCGTTGGGTTATGAGATGCTGCGGGCCGAGGTGGTCACCGCGACAGCTGGGGCCGTCCTCGGAGTGCACCCTTTCGATCAGCCAAACGTAGAGGCTGCCAAGGTGCTGGCTACCCGGGCGATGGACGGCGAACTAGACCTGAGCGACGTCCCCACGATCGACTTCACGGTGGCTTCCGATGCCTTGGCTGGTTTCGTTGATGCGCTCGGTCGGGGGGACTACGTCGGTATCCACGCCTACCTCGCGCCTGACGACGAGCGCTGGAAGATCCTCCAGGAGTTCCGCAAAGCGATCGGGGCTCGTAGCGGTCTCGCCACAACCCTCGGATGGGGACCTCGGTTTCTCCACAGCACGGGACAGCTGCACAAGGGAGGACCAGAGACGGGCGCCTTCATCCAACTCATCGACACCCCGTCCTCGTCGCTGGAGGTACCGGAGTCCGGCCATGAGTTCGGCGCGATCATCGCGGCCCAGGCGGCGGGCGATTACCAGGCGCTGGTCGAGTCGGGCAAACGGGTCATCCGAATCCACCTCGGTTCCGATCCGGACTCTGTCATCGCCGAGTTGACCGACTTGTTGCTGTGACAACCCGTCCTGCTGCCGAGACTGTCGGCTTCGACCCGCACCTGATGGTGCTGTTCGGAGCGACAGGAGACCTGGCCAGCCGCATGTTGATTCCTGCGATCTATCGGCTGCTGCAAGCTCGTGACCTCGACGACAGCATGCATCTGCTGGGCGTGGCAACGTCGAACCTCACCGATGACGATTTCCGTTCGATAGTGCGCGACGCTCTTGTCGAGAGCGGTCGGAGCGAGGAAGAAGCCAGCAGGTGGTGTGAAGACTGTGTGAGCTTCCAGTCGATCGCTCACGGGTTCGAGTCCTTGGCTGAGCGGATAGCAGGGATCGAAGAAAGCCACGCGTTGCCCGGCAACCGGGTCTTCTACCTGGCCATCCCGCCGTCTGCCTTCGAAACTACCGTCGAGGGACTGGCCGGATCTCGGCTCACATCAGGCCCTGGGTGGACTCGCGTTGTGGTCGAAAAGCCCTTCGGAACCGATCTGGACTCGGCTCGTGGCCTGAATGAGATGCTCCATCGCCACTTCACCGAGGAACAGATCTTCAGGATTGACCACTACCTGGCCAAGGAGACAGTCCAGAACCTGTTGGCTTTTCGCTTCGCCAACCTTTTGTTCGAGTCAGGGTGGAACCGCGCCCAGATCGAATCCGTAGACATCACCGTGGCAGAAACGCTCGGTATGGAAGGCCGCGTCAAGTATTTCGACAGCGCGGGCATCATCCGCGACATCGTCCAGAACCACCTGCTTCAGGTGCTGACTCTGATTGCGATGGAACCGCCCGTTCGTCTCGAAGCCAACGCCATACGCGACGAGAAAGTGAAAGTTCTCCGTTCGATCTATCCCGTCACGGCCGACGCCGTTGTGCGGGGTCGCTACGAGAGCGGGGTCATCGACGGCGAGTCGGTGGACGGGTATCTCGAGGAACCCGGCGTACCAGCCACCTCCAAGACCGAGACTTACGCCTCGATCCGCATCAACGTTGACAACTGGCGGTGGCGGGGAGTGCCGTTTGT
>JBGTKD010000027.1:0-1784 GCA_041744795.1 Acidimicrobiia bacterium | reverse complement strand
CGTCGAGTTCGCTCCTCCATCACGCTTCTCCTTCTGCGGCCTGCTGGGCATGCCACGCTTCGATCTCCTGGGTCCGCATCACTGTGAGGATCCGGGCGATTTCCTTCTTGACGGCCTTGATACGCGCGGTGTTGTCGAGCTGGTTCGTGGCTAGCTGGAAACGAAGGTTGAACAGTTCTTCCTTCGAGTCGGCAAGCTTCTCTTCCAACTCGGCATGTGTCAGTTCGTTAAGTGCGACGCTCACAGTTCCTCCCGCTTCACAAATTGGGTCTGAACGGGGAGCTTGTGGCCAGCCTTTCGCATCGCCTCGCGAGCCAACTCTTCGCTCACACCTGCGAGCTCGAACATGACTCTTCCTGGCTTGACGACGGCCACCCAGAACTCGACATTTCCCTTTCCGGAACCCATACGGGTCTCGGCGGGCTTCTGAGTCACGGGCTTGTGGGGGAAGATGTTGATCCACACCTTTCCACCACGCTTGACCGCACGGGTGATAGCGATACGAGCAGACTCGATCTGACGAGCGGTAACCCACCCTTCAGTCGTGGCCTGGAGACCGTACTCGCCGAAAGTCACCTCGGTTCCACCTTTTGCCGGTCCCCGCCTGCGCCCGCGATGGGTCTTGCGGTGCTTGACACGCTTTGGCATCAACATGTCATTCCTCCTCAGCCGCGGCGTCGGTGTCGTCGGTGGACTCTTCGACGGAAGCCTCGACGGGCGGTGTCGGCTCAGCCTTCACGACCTCGACACCTTCCGCATCGATCTCTTCGATCTCCACCGGCTCCGGAAGGGCCGCGTCGACGACTGACTCGTCGGTCACAGCATCCTGGCGCTCGGCGCGGTACTCGGCCTCGGCTTCTTCTGCGTCCACTCGGCGCTTGCCACCCCCGGCCTCAATGAGACGACGACCGGGCTTTTCTGCCCCGGCAGCCTCGACAAGACGCTTGCCACCGCCGGCCTCGATGAGACGCGGCTGACGCTGCTCGCCCTCTGCTGCCTGCTCGGCGCGGGACTTGACCGATGCCGACCGCTGACCACGGGCTCTACCACCTGTGGCCAGTGCGGCCTCTGCTGCGATCTTGTCCACATTGGCCGAACGACCGACGACTTCGCCCTTGTAAACCCAAACCTTGACACCGATTGCACCAACGGTGGTCCGCGCTGTTGCGATGCCGAAGTCGATGTCGGCCCGCAGCGTGTGCAGCGGCACTCGGCCTTCGCGATACCACTCGCGCCGACCCATGTCTGCGCCACCGAGTCGACCCTTCGACTCGACACGAACACCCTCGGCGCCTGCCTTCATCGCCGTCTGGACTGCGCGCTTCATGGCACGGCGGAACGCCACCCGGTTTTCGAGCTGGTCGGCAATGCCCTGTGCCAGGAGCTGAGCATCTGTGTCGGCGTCTTTGATCTCGACGATGTTCAGCTTGACCGGCTTGGAGGCGATTGCCTCGAGTCCCGCACGTAGACGCTCGGCTTCCGACCCGCGGCGACCGATAACGACGCCGGGACGGGCAGTGGCGATCTCCACGACAACCCTGTCCCTCGTCCGCTCTATGTCGATGCGCGACACCGCTCCTCTGCGCAACTCATTGCGCAGGTAGTCCCGGATCTGCCAATCCTCGTTGACGAGTTCGACGTAATCCTTGTCCGAGTACCACTTCGACTTCCAGTCGTTGACGATCCCGAGACGGAAGGAGTATGGATGTGTCTTCTGGCCCATCAGCTCACCTCCCCGTTCTCTCCGACCACGATCGTGATGTGGCTCGTTCGCTTGTTGATTC
>JBGTKD010000026.1:0-28393 GCA_041744795.1 Acidimicrobiia bacterium | reverse complement strand
CGAAGACCACAGCCGTTGGAAGAAGCCACCGTCGACGCCGGCGGCTGCGACCGAACCGATCGTGGATCAACTGAACGGATTCAGGGACTGCGAGACGGACATCTGCCCATCGTATGCGCCGTCGGAGGATGCGACGACTGCAGGGAGCCTGCGCAGGCTCACCGCCCCCTCGGCTGGCTTTGCCCGGCCGTTAGGCCCCGCCAAATGCGAATGATCTAATCGACGGGGTCGCATTCGCTTACCGCCCCCCTCGGCAGCGAGCCGTCAGGCGAGCGAGTGTTAGGGGAGGGGCTCAGGCTGTCCCGGCGTAGAACGGGTTCGAGAAGGGCCACGCGTCATCGATCCACGTGGCCAATGCTTCCCGAACCGCCGCATCTGACTGGGCATAACTCGCGCGCACCCATGAGCTGATCACAGCGTCGCGGCCCGCGAGGCGACCCGGATAGATGTAGATACAGCCGATGACATCACCGCCATCGAGGATCGAATACGTGAAGCCCTTGCGTTCACGGAAGTCCCTGGCATGTCGATTCAGGTCGTCCAGGTTCTTTTCGAGCGTCATGGCAACCGGCCAATTTGGCTCTTCTTGGGGGCTGAATCCCGGTGTAGACCGGATGTGGTCGATGCTCGACATCCATGCCGGGTGATCGCGGTCGTTGTGTTGCTCGCCCAAGGGTTCCAGGTGAAACCCAGACCAGGCGTACGAATCGGGGACTTCGAAGCTCGGCGGAACGAACGAGTTTTCCATCCAGCCGAATCTAGCTTGGGCTCAATCCTCACACTTAGCGACGGCAGTTACGGGCGACGCCTGAAGAGCCACATGACTAACTCTCGAGGTAATGGCCCTCGACAGTGATGAGAATGAGGTACTCGTGTGATGCCGCTGCGACAGCCCGGTCGACATCGATGGGTTGTCTGCTCTCGAAGAAGGGCAACCCACAACACCAGAGGGTGCTCTGCTGGGCTCGGTCGATGCTCTCAATCCCCTGGTCGTCAACGACATCCGCGTAATCGAACAAGAGCCTCAGGTCATCTCGAAACACCGAATGCGGCGCAGGGAGTCGACTTAGCCAGACTCGTCCGTCTGCACTCTCGCCAGCCCGCAGGTCCCAGTACTCCTCGACCAGTTGGCCCGGCCACTCACCGTTGCGTGACTGCCAACCCAACTTTTCGAGGGCCTCATCCAGATCAAGCATCTGAATTCGAAAGTCACCGTCGATGGCTATCAACACGCTCATCAGAAGGGAGCATCGGTAGTCGTAGCCCGTATCGACCTTGTAGTTGCGTTGGCCCTGGTAGCACTCATCGATCGACGACTCGCCGAGCACCTGCCCGTGGAAGGTGGCGACAACCTCGTTCAGAGCCACCGTCATTTGCTGCATTCCCTCGGTTCGCGCCTCGACCGCGCTCGCAGACAGCGGATCGGGTTGACTTGGGGGGCCACAGTTGCTGATCAGCAGGGCTGCCACGATCGCGAGCGACATGACAACCAACCGCCTTGCTCTGATTCGGGAGTCGGTGGACCTTGATGGAGTTGGCATCTCATCATTCTCTGCCGATGTCCATGAAGACGAAATCCGGCATGTCCCCGATCTCCCCCGACGACCCAAACCCGTCGTTGGCGCGCTTCGCCGCCACCTCGCCTACGTTCGGGCGAACGCTCAAAGAGCCGGTGCAATCAACAATTCGGCGACAAACAACGCTACGAGCGCACACTCCAGAACAGCTCCCTCGTCTGACCGCTTTCATTGATGAACGCTCGGCGAGAGGTGTGGAGCCGGGAAGCTACGCCTATCGACGCTGTGTTCTCTGGATTCACGATTGAGCAGGCGAGCGGGGCGGCTATTTCGACGAGTGCGAAGGCGATACAAGCTCGTCCAGCTTCAGTGGCGTAGCCGACTCCTCGGTTTTGCTGGTTGAGGTGATATCCCACCTCAAGCAGCCGGTCTCCCTCCACCAACTGATAGGTCAGGCCGCAATCGCCTAGAAACGTGCCCCCATCTATGAGTTCTATCACCCATAGGCCGAAACCGTGCTCGGCGTAGTTGTCGAGGTTCCATCGGATCCACCGCTCGATCGCCGCCACCTCGTCGTCAACCACCATGACAGGATCGCTATCAGCCGGACGGTCATGGCCGTGAGCGGCCGGTGCGTCGTCGCCGTCGAACGGCAGCAAAGAAGACTTGACGTCGAAGCGCAGGTCCGATCCGACACTGTCATCGTCAGCGTGTTGGAATGCGGCGGCTTGGACGAAAGTCCGTCTGATGGTGGGCGAAGAGGGACTTGAACCCTCACGTCCTTTCGGACACAGGAACCTGAATCCTGCGCGTCTGCCAATTCCGCCACTCGCCCGGGCGGTTCCAGATGGTAACGCAGGATCGCCCGAGGTCATCCATGGGAGTCCGCACAACTAGCTTGTGCCTGGTGGATGTGATGCGTCAGTTGGAACGCAAGCTGGAAGCAGTGCTGGAACGGACCGCCGGCCAGTTCTTTCGCGGGTCCCCGCACGTCTCTGAGCTTGCCGGCTCGATTGTTCGGGTTCTGGACCTGTCAGTTAACTCCGAGGGTCTTGTGCCCAATCGGATCCTCATGCCTGCGACCGTTCACCTGCCCGAGGCCTCGCTGCGCGGTCTCGAAGAGGCGATCGCTGAGTCCGTCCTTGAGCGAGGCTGGAGAATCGAAGGCCCGATCACCGTCATTCCCTCCGACGTCCGAACTGTGACGGTGACAATTCAGCGTGGGGAACTACCGGCCTGGGGACTTCTGCGTGGCAACGTTGACATTCCCCTCCGAGTCAATCGGTCCGTCATCGGCCGATCGCAATCCTGTGACGTGGTCCTCGACGACCCATCGGTATCTAGAGAGCACGCTCGCATCTGGTGCCAGGATGGACGAGTGCTGTGCGTCGATCTAGGAAGCTCGAACGGAACCAGGGTCGACGAAAGGCCGGTAGGTACATCGCCGGTGTCGGTTGAACTGGGCTCCGCCGTAGCATTCGGAGCGGCGACCTTCCGATTCGCCAGGACTGACGGTGCCTGACTTCCTCCTGACGCTTCTGCGGCTCATCTTCATGAGCCTCGTGTACCTCTTCGTGTGGCAGGTCGCGAGATCAATCTCGACACACGTCGGAGTTCGCCCCGTCAGGCGACGTCGTCGGCGCGGCACACGGGTGGTGGTCGTTCGTTCCGAAGCGAACCCGGGTCTCCAATTCGTGGTCGAGGATTCTGTGGTAGTCGGGAGAAGCGAGCAGGCCGATGTGATCATCGGTGACCCCTACGCTTCTGACTTCCATCTGCGGATGACATCGAAGGACGGCAGGATCGTGATGAGCGATCTCGGAAGCACCAACGGGACCTATGTGAACGGCCGGCGCGTGACAGCACCGACGGAACTCGTTCGCGGGGATGCAGTTCAAGTCGGCAAAACGGTGATGGAGATCCGATGACATACCGCTGGGCGGTCGCCTCCCATCCCGGCAATGTTCGGGCAGGAAATGAAGACTCGGTGTGGCCGACCACATCGGGTGCCGGGGACGGCCCATTGGTTGTCATCGTCGCCGACGGCATGGGCGGTGCGGTAGCCGGAGAGGTTGCATCGAGTATCGCTGTCGAAGCTGCCCGTTCATCTCAGGACGACATCGCCGAGAAAGTGCTGAAAGCCAACGAGGCGATCCTCAGCGAAGTTGAACGGCGCCCCGAACTAAGGGGAATGGGCACCACCATGACGCTTTTCGAACTGGGCCAGGATGACTTGCTCGCCCGCTTCGCTCACGTGGGCGATAGCCGCGCCTACCTGCTGCGAGGCGGCGAGTTGACCCAACTCACCGAAGATCACACGGTCGTCAACATGTACGTCCAGACCGGCGCAATAAGCCCAGAGGAAGTGGCCCATCATCCTCAGCGGAGCCTCATAACCCGAGCGGTAGGGCTGACCCCTGACCTTGACGTCGACACCGGCAATCTCACGCTTGAACCTAGAGACAGGCTCCTGCTCTGTACCGACGGGGTCAATTCGATGATCGACGACGACGAAGTCGCCTCCGCGCTGGGCGTGGAGAGTCCGGAGGAAGCTGTCTGGCTCCTCGTGGAGCGCGCCAATCTGGCGGGCGGACACGACAACATCACCGCTCTCGTCGTCGACGTCGTCGAGTGAAACGCGGCGCATGACGCGCGACGCCGAAGCCGCCCTGATCGTCGGAGCCGCCGCCCTGGCATCGTTCGGAGTCACCCTCGTGAACTTCGCCACAGAGGGTTCCTTCGACGCCCAGGTGGCCTTGACCTTTCTCGTTTTCACTATCGCATTCGGCGCAGTTCACATTGCTGTGCGGAGGTTCGCACCCGATGCGTCCACCGCCCTGTTACCTGTCACCGCGCTGGTCACGGTGTTCGGATTCATCGAGATCTACCGGATTAACCCGGTGAGGGCCGGCCTGCAGCGCTGGTGGCTGTTGATCGGCGCCGCTCTGGCGGTAGCTGTTCTCGTCTGGATGCACCAAGTGGGGACCGACGCCCTCCGCCGCTACCGCAACATCACCCTCGCGACTGCCATCGGTCTGATGCTCCTGCCAATGCTCCCATCGGACTGGGGATTTCCCGTGCGAGGTCTGACGGTCAACGGGTCCCGGTTGTGGGTCGAAATCAACGTCGTATTCACCAGCCTCAACTTTCAGCCGGGAGAGATCGCCAAAGTCGCATTCGTCGTCTTCCTCGCCGGCTACCTAGCGGATCGGCGCGTGGCGCTTCTCGAAGCGAAACGCAAGATTGGCGTGCTGGCGCTGCCTGAACCACGTCAACTCGTCCCGTTGCTGGTGGTGTGGGGAGCGACCTTGGCCGTGATGGTCGGCCAACGCGACCTGGGTGCGTCACTGCTGTTGTTCGCGGTGTTCGTAGCAATGCTGTACGCCGCAACCGGACAGTCCGCATACCTGACCGGAGGGCTGTTTCTCACTCTCATAGGAGCCATCGGCTCATGGCGCGTCTTCGATCACGTCCAGCGCAGAGTGACCGCCTGGATCAATCCCCTCGGCGACTTCGAAGACGCCGGCTTTCAAGTTGCCCAAGGCATGTTCGGACTGGGGACCGGTTCGCTGTCAGGGTCTGGTCCGGGGCTTGGCCGCCCAGATTTGATTCCCAATGCCATCACCGACTTCATCTTCGCTGCGGTGGGCGAAGAGTTTGGGTTCGCTGGCACCGTGGCAGTCCTCGCTTCCTATGCGCTCATCGTTGCAATCGGTTTCGGAATTGCGCTTCGCGCCAGGGACCGCTTCCGCAAGCTTCTAGCTGCAGGGCTGACTCTGACCTTCGGTATCCAGACTTTTCTGATCATCGGAGGTGTCCTGCGGGTGGTGCCTCTCACAGGTATCACGCTGCCGTTCATGTCTTACGGAGGCTCGTCACTCGTCGGCAACTTCATCCTCATCGCCCTCTTGCTTCGCATATCCCATGAAGAGACAACCGCGTGAACGGACCTACCCGCCGATTGGCACTCGTCCTGTTCGCCGGATTCGGGGTGCTCCTATTCGCCGCTTCGTGGTTCCAGGTCATAGGGGCGGACCAATACCGAGCCGACCCTCGGAACGTGCGCAGCACCATCACACTCACAGAAAAGGAACGCGGTTTGATCGTCGCCGGCGACGGCACGGTCCTTGCTCGGTCCGATCCCGTACCAGATACGCCCCAGGCTTACGCCCGTTCGTATCCCGAGGGCCCGCTCTTCGCTCATACGGTCGGATACACGACCTTCCTGGTCGGCGAGATTGGGCTCGAATCGGCCTACGCAACCCAACTGAGGAGCCGCCAGGACCTGACGATCAGTGACCTTCTGGCGGGCCTGTTCGGCAGGGATCTGCGCCCATTGAATGTGCAGACCACCCTCCAACCTGTGGTCCAGCGGGCGGCATACGCTGCCCTCGGGAATCAGCGGGGGGCGGTGGTGGCCATCGATCCCCGAACTGGCGCAGTGCTGGGATATGTGACCAACCCAACCTTTGACCCGAACACCCTGCTGGGTTCCGACTCGGTGCAGATCCGACAGGGACTGTTGGATGACCCGGCAGGCCCGCTGCTAGACCGAGCGGGCAAACAGCTGTATGCACCCGGGTCAACTTTCAAGACCGTGATCGCCGCCACCGCCATCGAGACAGGCGTCGCCGGCCCCGAGACCGAGTTCGAAGACGTGCTCGTGTTCGATCTGCCCGGATCCGACGCCGACATCTCCAACGCCGGAGGCGGACTGTGCGCAACGGGGGCGAGCGTGACCCTCCAGACGGCGTTCGCCCGCAGCTGCAACACCGTCTTTGCCGACCTGGCCATTCGAGTGGGGGCTCGGCCGATCCAAGCGACCGCCGAGCCACTCGGGTTCGGTCGAGTCATCAATTTCCCATGGCAGTTGGCTCTTTCACAGTTCCCGGTCGACGAACTCGACACGGATCCTGCCGCGCTGGGCCAGAGCGGCTTGGGCGAACGTGACGTGCGGGCCACTCCCTTGGTCATGGCGATGGTGGCTGCGACAATTGCGAACCAAGGCGAAGTACTGCAACCACGCATCGTGGAACAGATCTTCGATGCCGACGGGGAGACCACCGAGGTATTCGCTCCCCGCCCCACAGGGCGGGCCATGTCGTCTGCAACGGCAGCAGTTCTCGCCCAGATGATGGAGCGGACCGTCACCGATGGCACCGGATCCAGGGCCGCAGTTCCGGGGATAAGGGTCGCGGGCAAGACCGGCACTGCCGAGGGCGTAACCGGACCGCAGGCCTGGTTCATCGGATTCGCTCCCGTAGACAACCCGGTGATAGCCCTCGCCGTGTTGGTAGAGGATGGCGGCGGTTCGGGCGAGTCGGGCACCGGGGGCTCCGTGGCAGCGCCCATCGCGGCCCGCGTCTTCGCTGCTTGGCTAGGTCTGTTGCCCTGATCTGGGGATGAAGTCCGCCCAAACGCACAATGGCCGTAGACTCCACCATCGGTTTCCATGGAACTTCCCTACGACCTCACTGAGCGGTACCAACTAACCGCGCACCTGGCACGCGGCGGAATGGCTGACGTGTTCCAGGGACACGACCGCCTGCTCAATCGCCGGGTGGCCGTGAAGATCCTGCATTCTCAGTTGTCCAACGACGAGGCCTTCGTCAAGCGCTTCCGCAAGGAGGCCCAGGCCGCGGCGAATCTGACCCACCCGAACATCGTCGGCATCTACGACTGGGGCCAACTCGACAACACCTACTTCATCGTCATGGAGTTGGTCGAAGGCCGGTCGCTTCGGGAAGTCCTCAAGTCGGAAGGGACTCTTCTTCCACGTAGGGCCGTCGAGATCGCCGCCGACATGTCAGCAGCGTTGTCTGTTGCCCACCGGGCGGGATTGGTTCACCGAGACATAAAGCCGGGCAACATTCTGCTCGCACCGGACGGCACGGTGAAAGTGACCGACTTCGGAATCGCGCGGGCCTGGGATGACAGCCAAGAGTTGACCCGGACCGGATCCGTGATGGGCACCGCGACTTACTTCTCACCCGAACAAGCCCAGGGCTCGAAGGCCGACGAACGCAGCGACGTCTACTCGGTCGGGATCGTGCTCTACGAAATGCTGGCCGGAGCGCCACCGTTCCGAGGCGACAACCCGATGGCCGTGGCATATCAGCACGTGTCTCAAGAGGCGATGGCACCGTCATCGGTCAATGCCGACGTCCCGGCGAGTCTCGACGGCATCGTGCTCAAGGCGATGGCTAAGGATCCCGAGGAGCGCTACCAGACCGCCGAAGCGATGCGCCAGGACTTGTGGGCGGCCCTCCAGGGAAAGACGCCAGTCGCGGCTGGGGCGTTAGCGGTTGTGCCCAGCGCGGTGCTGGTCCCGGAGGACGACTCGGCCACCCGAATGATGACCCGAGCCGTGCCGCCCGCCACCGCTCCCCCGGACCAGGGATACCGCGTTCTCGAAGAACCTCCGTCATCGAACCTGGCTTTCGTCGTGGGGACGTTCGCCCTGCTCATCACGCTCGGTGTCCTTGTGTATCTCGTGATCAATCTCCTCACTGGAGCGAACACGACAGCAGAGGAAACCGTGGAGGTGCCGCGTGTGGTTGGGCTCAGCTCCGCTGACGCAATTCGGGCACTCGGTCAGGTCGGACTCATCGGGATCCCCCAAGAAGTCAACGACGACAGCGTCGATCCGGGAATCGTGGTTGGTTCCGACCCCGAGGAAGGTGAGGAGGTCGAAAGACAGACCGAGGTGACCATCTTCGTCTCAGAAGGGGCAGCTCTGGTCGAAGTGCCGTTCCTCGTTGGGTTAGAACAGTCAGCAGCCGAAGCCCGGATAATCGCCGATGGGTTCGTACTTGGGGGCGTCACCGAAGAACCGAGTACCACGGTGCCAGCTGGCATTGTCCTACGACAGAGCCCTACCGCAAACATTCCAATGGCTCCAGGGACAGCTGTCGAGCTGGTCGTGTCGAGCGGACCCGACTCGGTGGTTCTTGACAACCTGGCCGGTCTCACCCAACGCGACGCCAGCGCCAGGCTCGACACTCTGGGTCTCACCTACGTGTTCGAGAGCGAGTACAGCAACACCGTCGAACGGGGAAGGGTTATCAGAACAGATCCTCCGGCTGGCCGAGAGTTGTCACCCGGTTTTGAAGTCTTAGTGGTCCTCTCTGACGGTATCGAGCCGATCCCAGTGCCAAACCTGGTCGGATTGGACGAGGCGACGGCCAGGTCCCAATTGGAACAGCTCGGGTTAGTGCTGGAAGTCAACAACTCAACGATCGAAGTGGCAGACCCCAACCAAGTTGGTCGCATTCAGTCCCAGGCCCCGACCCCGCCATCCACCCTCTTCCCCGGTGACATTGTGAGGGTCACGCTCGGCGCTGCCCCACAGACGACGACCACCACGACCGTGCCAGAAACAACAACAACCACAGAAGCGACGGAGCCGTAACCACCGCCGCAGTCAGCCTGGGCCGTTAAGGAAGTTCCTGAGAAGCGCCTTGCCTTCGGTGGTCATGATCGACTCGGGATGGAACTGGACCCCGGCGATCGGAAGCTCCTTGTGACGGATCCCTTGAACGACATTGTCCTCGGTGCTCCAAGCGCAAGCTTCGAGAATCTCGGGCAGTTCAACCGTCGCCAGAGAGTGATAACGCGTGGCGACGAAAGGATTCTCCAGACCGGCGAACACGCCTTTGTCGTCGTGGCGGATAGTCGAAGTCTTCCCGTGTTTGGGTTCCGGTGCGAGGTCGACTGTGCCCCCGAACACCCGGCCGATCGCCTGATGTCCGAGACATACGCCGAGAACCGGGACCCGGTCACCGAAGCGGCGGATGTACTCCTCTGAGAAGCCGGCATTCTCGGGTCGGCCTGGGCCGGGCGAGATGACCAAACGATCGAACTGAAGACTCTCGGCTTCTGCGGGATCCAGTTGGTCGTTCCTGACTACATGCGGCTCGGCACCTAGCTCGCCCAGATATTGAACGAGATTGAAGGTGAAAGAGTCGTAGTTGTCGATGACCAGAACCTTCATGCCTACCTTCCTGGGGCTGGGAGCATACCGACGATCCAGTTCCACTAGATTGGCGCCCGAGCAATCCCGGGACTTGAAACGTGCCTGAATCCAAACGACGCAAGCCGAAGCAGACATCTGCCACGCGCCCCAGCAACCCGGCCTCCGCCGCCCGTCAGGGGAACCCGTCTCCCACGTGGTACGTGGCGACGATGGCGGGGCTGATGATCGCTGGGGTCCTGATGGTGCTCGTCCGCTTTATCTTCAGCCTTGATCAGTTGTTCCTGGTCGGGGGCCTCGCCCTGATCGCTGGCGGCTTCCTGATGACCACCAACTACCGCTGAATCACACGCCTGTCATTCTCCCCAGGTGTGGGGAAATCCGTGGATTATTCGCGGCTTCGTAGAATCCGACCATGGGCTTGATGAACATTCTCATCGCCATCCTGCTGGCGGTCGTTATCTGGCGCACGTCGATGGCAATCGTGCGGCTGTTGTCGTGGACACCGCCCGAGATCGATCCGGCGGATGTTGTGGAAGTCGATCAGGCCTACAAGTGCACGATCTGCGGGGCAGAGCTGGTGATGACGGCTGTCAACGTGATCGAAGACGCCGCCCCCCGCCACTGCCGCGAAGACATGGTCGCCGTCTGGCGCCCCTGACCCCGCCCCGCCCCACTTGAGGCCAAGGACGTATACGTCCCAATTAACCCTGGGTAGCGAAAGGGCGCCTGGGGGTTAGAGGAGTTCGATGAGGGTGCCGTTGGCCATGCCGCCGCCCTCACACATCGTTTGGAAGCCTCGACGCGCCCCCGTGCGGACCATCTCGTGGATGAGCGTCGTCATGAGACGGGCGCCTGATCCTCCCAATGGGTGCCCGAGAGCGATCGCTCCTCCGTTGACATTCGTCCGCTCCCACAGACCCATCGGATCAGTCCCGCCGTGTTCCATCCGCCAAGCCGCCGTCACAACCGCAAACGCCTCGTTCACCTCGAAGAGGTCGATGTCGTCGATGCTGAGGCCCGACTTGTCGAGGATCTTGGAAGTGGCAGGGATCGGTCCGGTCAGCATCATCACCGGGTCGACTCCGGCGAGGGAGAAGTGGGTGAAACGTGCCAGCGGTGAGAGCCCCAACTCCTCTGCCTTGTCCTCAGACATGATGAGAATCGCCGCGGCGCCGTCGGATATCTGTGACGAGTTGCCTGCCGTGACTACACCATCCGCCTTGAACGCCGGCTGGAGGCTGGCGAGCTTTTCCATACTCGTTTCGAAGCGGATGCCCTCGTCACGAGTGAACATCGATCCGTCCGGCAGTGTCACGGGAACGATCTGGGTGTCGAAACGACCCTCCTCGGTGGCCCTGGCGGCCCGCTGATGCGATCCGAGGGCGAGCGTGTCTAGCTCCTCGCGGTCGATCCCCCACTTGTCGGCGATCATCTCGGCGGAGATGCCCTGTGGAACGAGTCCGTGGGAGTACCGCTCAAGAACCATCGGCCCGAACGGCATTCCGGGGCCCTGCTGGGCGGTGATACCCATCGGGACCCTGGTCATCGATTCGACACCTGCGGCCACGACTACGTCGTATGCGCCGGCCATCACGCCCTGAGCCGCGAAGTGGGCCGACTGCTGGGAGGAACCGCACTGGCGATCGATGGTCGTACCGACCACGTCCTCGGGAAATCCTGCGGCGAGGGCAGCATTTCGTCCGACGTTGAGGCCCTGTTCGCCGGTCTGCATGACCGTGCCCATGATCACGTCTTCGACGAGACCCGGATCGAAGTTGTTGCGCTCGACCAGTGCCTTCAGCGGGATCGAGGCGAGGTCGACGGGATGGATGTCCTTGAGGGCTCCGTTGCGCCGACCAACGGGGGTCCGGACTGCATCGACGATTACTGCGGTACGCATGAAAACTCCTTGTAGCTCGGCAACAAACCGAACGCCGTGTCTGTTCCCGAGCATACCCAGCGTTGATTACTGCGACGCAGCGGAAAAGTGGTCTGCCAACCCGGCAAATTGCGCCTTCAAGATCCGGCGGGCGAGCAATGGGTACGCCCATCGGGCAACACCGGGCGGACGATGGAAGGCGGCTTGGGTCACCTGGGTAACGCGACAGCCGGACGCGTGAGGTTCGGCGCTGAGGGTGATCCGGCGACTCTGAAACTTGTCGTTCACATCCCAGATGATGGAGTCCGGCGTACTCGCAACAACGGTGACCTCGCCATCGAAGTGCCTCCGCTTCGACCCTGGAGAGTCGAGATACTGGCGGTAGCGGAAAACGGAACCCGGTGAGTGGCCGTCACCGGAGACGAGTTCGGCTGATTCGACGTTGGGACACCATTCGGGATCGTTGCGGGTGTCCGCCACGTAGGCGATGACCCTGTCGACGCTCGCGGGGATGAGGGCTCGGACCCTGACAGGGCGGACGGGATGCGACATCGGGTGGAGCCTACGCCCAGTGTTAGGTCGCGAGGTGGGTCTGGAGGTTGGCCAGCATGTCGAGGCAAGCCTCGAGCTGGGAGATCTCTACGTACTCGTCGGGGCGGTGGGCCATCTCGATCGAGCCTGGCCCGCACACGACGGCGGGGATGCCAGCAGCCTGAAAGATCCCGGCTTCGGTACCGAACGACACCACCGAGGTCTTCGGATCGCCCAGCAGTTTCTGGGTGAGAGCTACTGCAGCCGAATCCTCGTCCTTTTCGAGTCCGTCCACCGCGCCTTCCGTCGCGGTCACGATCCCTGCCTCTGGAACGACCGCTCGCATCTCGGCGATCATCTCTTGTTCCATCGCTTGCACCCCAGCTAGGACGAAATCAGCATCCGCCCGGGTTACGGGGCGCATCTCCCACTCCACAACGCATTCACCGGCCACCACGTTTCTTGCCGTACCGCCAGTGACCGTGCCCACGTTGATCGTCGTATGGGGCGGGACGTACGGGCTCGCTGCCGGGGCGCGGTCCTCGAGGAGTCGGCCGATCTCCATTAGCCGGGTCACGTAGCGGGCTGCGTACTGCACGGCATTCACCCCCAGATCCGGAGCGGAGCCATGACCGGCAAAGCCAGCGAAATGGGTCGTGTACTCGTAGCACCCCTTGTGGGCATCGATGATCTGCATCTCGGTCGGCTCACCGATGATGGCGGCGGCCGGACGCGGGCCGGAGCGCATCAGATCGGAGACGAGGATCGGCGCCCCCCGGCACCCCACCTCCTCGTCGAACGTCAGCGCAATGTGGATCGGGAGTTCAAGTTCGGCGGCAGCGAAAGACGAGGCGGATGCGAGGACGCAGGCGATGAAGCCCTTCATGTCGACTGCTCCCCGCCCGTAGATCCGCTGTTCGCGCCGCATCGCCAGGAACGGCGCCCCGGTCCATGCGTCTTCGTCAGCCGGGACCACATCGGTATGACCCGACAGCACCACCCCGCCGTCGACACGTGGGCCAATCGTGGCAAGCAGATTCGCCTTCTCCTCGGAGGGATGCCGGGTAACCGAGATCTCCGCTCCCACCGGGCGCAAACGCTCCTCGCAGTAGGCGATCAGGTCCAGGTTCGAGTCTGAGGTGACTGTGGGGAACCCGATGAGATCCCCCAGGATGAGCATCGTCTCGTTACGAAGATCCATCACTTCCTCCCCCCGCCGCTCACTTGACGAACAGGCTCCGCGGCACGTCGCAAAAGGTCTCCGCCGGTCCGTCTTCGGTGATCAGGATCGACTCGGTGATCTCGATCCCCCAGTCCTCCATCCACAGACCGGGCATGAAGTGGAAGGTCATCCCCGGCTCGAGGATCGTGTCGTCAGTGGTCCGGAAACTCAACGTACGCTCGCCCCAGTCGGGGGGATAGCTGAGCCCGATCGGATATCCGCAGCGGCCCTCCTTCTCCACGCCGTGTCGTTCCAGGGCGCCGTACAGCGCCTTGGCGACATCACTTGCCCGGTTCCCTGCCCTGGCCTGTTCCAGTCCTGCTTCGAGTCCCTCGACGACCGCCTTCTCGGCGGTGCGGATCTCGGGTCGTGGTTCGCCAAGGAACACGGTCCGACAGAGCGGCACGTGGTAGCGCCGGTGGCAGCCTGCGATCTCAAAGAACGTTCCGAACCCCTCCTCGAAAGGGCGGTCGTTCCACGTGAGATGAGGTGCCGACGCGTCGAGACCGGTGGGGAGCATCGGCACGATTGCCGGGTAGTCGCCCCCGAACTCATCGGTACCGCGGATGCCGGTGCGGTAGATCTCGGCAACGAGATCGTTCTTGCGGATCCCTGGTTCGACCATGTCGACGATCGTCTCGTGCATCATTTCGACGATCCGCGCCGCCCGCCGCATGTACTCCAGTTCCTGGGGAGACTTGATCATCCGATGCCAATTGACGAGGCCGGTGGCATCGACGATCTCGGCATCGGGCAAGCCGGCGACGAACACCTCATGCGATCTGGCCGAGTAGTAGTAGTTGTCCAGTTCCACCCCTGTGCGCATCCGATCCCAGCCGAGTTCTCGCAAAATCTCGACCAGATGCTCGTAAGCATGCCGGGGTGGGGCCATCACCAGATCGTCGGGAAATCCGAAGATCGAGTCATGGTCCATGTAGACGGTGCGCTTGGCCCCGTTGGAATCCTGGATCCTCCCCCACCAAACCGGGTCGGCGTCGTGGGTGACCACCACGGCCTGGGGCGTGTAGAAGGACCATCCGTCGTATCCGGTGAGCCAGGACATGTTCGAGGGGTCAGGACAGATCAGGAGTTCGAGGCCACGGCGGTCCATTTCACGGCGCACCTTGCCGAGGCGGTCGGCGTACTCGGAGCGTTCGAACGGAAGCGCTAGCTGGAGCTCAGGTCGCATCAGTGCTGGAGAACCGCTTGCAGGAACGACTTGGTCCTGGCGTGTTCTGGGGTCTTGAAGATCTGCGATGGCGGGCCGTCCTCGAGAACCTTTCCTCGGTCGAACATGAGGACACGGTCGGCGATCTCACTAGCGAAGCCCATCTCGTGGGTGACGAGCATCATCGTCATGTCACCGCGCTCGGCGAGTTCCCGAAGTACTCCAAGCACCTCCCCCACCAATTCTGGGTCGAGGGCGGAAGTGACCTCGTCGAAACACATCACTTTCGGATTCACGGCGAGGGACCGGGCGATGGCAACGCGCTGCTTCTGACCACCGGAAAGCTGGGAGGGCCGCGCCCCGGTCTTGTCTCCCATCCCGACTGACTTGAGCAGGTCAACAGCCTGGTTCTCCGCCTCCTCCTTGCTCTTCCCAAGCACCTTGATGGGAGCAAGGGTGACGTTCTCGAGGGCGGTCATGTGTGGGAATAGGTTGAAGTGCTGGAACACCATCGACACGTCCGAGCGCACCGAACGAATGTGCTTTTCCGAGGCCGGTACCAATTGGCCGTTCTTCTCCTCGTGATATAGGTGGCGGCCGTCTATCTCGACGGTGCCGGAGTTGGGGCGCTCCAGGGTCATCGCCACCCGCAGAATGGTGGTCTTGCCTGATCCGGACGGACCAATGATCACGACCTTCTCGCCAGGTGCGACGTCGAGATCCAACTCCCGAAGAACGACCAGGTCCCCGAAGGCCTTCGTTACCCCGCGCATCCGAACCATCGTGTCGGTGTCAGGCTGCTTCGTATCCATATTTTCTCTCCAGGAATTGGACGAACAGGGCGGCCGGAATGCTGACCGCGAGGAAAAGCACACCGGCAATGGTCATGGTCTCGACATATCTGAATGTCTGGGACCCAATGGAACGGGCGACGAAGAGCACGCCGGCGACGCCGATCGAAGAACCTAAAGGAGCGTCCTTGATCATCGCCACTAGGAAGTTTCCCAGGGCAGGAATGACCTTGGGAATCGCCTGGGGAAGTACGACCTTGATCCAGGTGGTCGGCGGTGACAGATTGAGCGCGGTCGCAGCCTCCCACTGGCCCTGCTCGACTGCATTGATCCCCGCCCGGTACGCCTCAGAGGCGTAGGTGGCGTAGTGGACGCCCAAACCAAGCACCAGCGAGGTGAAGGCGGTCAGAACGATTCCCAACTCGGGAAGAGCGAAGAACACGAAGAACAACTGAATGAGCAGTGGCGTACTGCGGATGAAGTCGATGACCGCAGCGAACGGCCAGGAGATCCAGCGCCGCTCCGAGCGCCGTCCCAGAGTCAAGAACAGTCCGAGCACCATCGCGATGGTGATTCCGAGCAGGGTGGCAAAAATGATGACGACCATGCCTTCCCATACCCGAGGGAACACCTCCCAGACGAAGTCCCAATCCCACACCTGACGCTCGACGAGCTGATTCATCCGGCCACCACCGGGCCAGCCGTCAGCTTCGCGCGCCGCGTTGGCAAGTCACCGAACTTGGCGGCCGTTCGCCGCTCAGCGAACTTGAAGATCCGGTCGATGACGAACGCCAGCGCGAAATAGATGGCGAGCACGTTGAGGTACAACACCGGGGTAGTGGCCGAGTCGGCGATTATCACCGCGTTCACCCGCAGCTTCTGGGCCTCGAAGGCAAGGTCGGAGAGTGTGATCAGCGAGACCAGGGACGTACCCTTCATGATCTCGATCGTCAGGTTGCCGAACGGCGGCAGGATGATCGGCACCGCCTGCGGAAGCACGATGTGACGCAGACGCTGGGTGTTGGAAAGGTTCAGCGCGGTCGCCGCCTCCGACTGTCCCTTCGAAACCGACTTGACCGATCCACGGACGATCTCTGCGCCATAGGCGCCCATGTTGATGCCGAGAGCGAGGATCCCTGCCGTCATGGGCGACCAGCCGCGAATTCCGAACAGGATCGGCAGCGCGAAGAACATCCAGAACAACAAGATGATGGCCGACGCCCCGCGGGCGAACTCGATGTAGACCGAGGAGAGACGCCTTACCCATGCCCTTTCGGACAGACGACCGATCCCGAAGATCACCGACAGCAGCGTGCCGAGAAGGAACGCTCCCACCAACACTTGCAGAGTGACGACCAGTCCCTCCATCAACCGTAAGTAGTTGTTGGGATTGAGGATTAGGTCAGGCATCGGCTTTCCCAGTTAGATGACCGCCCCCGGAGGTTCCGGAGGCGGTCATCGTAAGCGTCACGGGTTGGTGAGTTCTGCTGCGGTGAGGGCAGCTGCCTTTTCGACGTCTTCGGCAGCGAACCCGAAGCTGGTGACGATCTCCATGACCGTCCCGTCAGCTTGCAGTCTCTTCAGCTCAGCATTGAATGCATCCCTGAACCCCTGATCAAGGAAGCCGAAACCGCCACAACCGACCTGCTCCACCCCATCGATTACAGGGAAGAAGCCAGGAGTGGCGTCCAGCCCGGAACGGGCTGCCGCCTGGGTGTTCACCGTCAAAGCCGTACCCGACACCGCATCCACCCGACCCGCCGCAAGGGCGTCGTATTGGGCGTTCACATCCGAGAACCGATCGATCTGATCCTCAGGCACCCCGGAATCGACCGCGTAGCCCTCATCGACCGCACCGGACAACACCGCCACGGTCGCACCCGAATCGATGATCGACTGAAAATCGGTGATATCCAGCGGATTACCCGCGGCCACTGCAAACGCATTCGACACGCAGTAGTCCGGATCCGAGAAAATGATCTGCTCGGCACGACTAGGCGTGATGAACATCCCGGCCGCGATCATGTCGAACTGACCGGCCTGCAGACCAGGGATCAACGTCCCGAACTCCACAACGACCGCCTCGACATTGGCAATACCCAGATTCGCCAGAACAGCCTTAGCCACCTCCGGTGCCTCACCGGTCACGTTCCCGGCCTCATCCTCGTACCCGTACGGCACCTCATTCGCAATACCAATCCGAACCGTGCCGGAATCAATCAGGTCAGCCAGGAGTCCTTCGTCGGCCGAGGCCGTGGTCGTCCCGGTGTCGCCGCTCGGAGCCGTCGTGGTGGTCTCGTCGGCGTCGCCGGCGCCGCAGGCTGCGACGACGAGCGCAAGTAGCGCCAGCAGCCACGCCATGCGTGATGTTTGTGTGGTCATCGGATACTCCTCAAGTATTCGGTTCTGCCTTCAGAACGCGGGCCATGCGACCGGAGACGTCAACCTCCGAACGGTCCAGATACTTCGGTATCAGCGGGCCGTGCGGACGATGCTGCTCCATGCCGCTGTAGTCCACCCTAGAGAGAGACTTTCGCCTGTGTCCACTATGTGTACAATTTGTATTCAATTCTTACTGCCCGTCTCGGGCCACGCGATGCTGCCGGAGAGCAGGTTCATGACCACAACGAACTCCCCTGACCGGGACAAACCGACCAAGGCACAGATCCACCGCGAACTGCGCGAACGGATCATCCTGCTTGACCTCCCGCCTGGAGCCCGGATGCGCGAAGAGCACCTGGCAGCCGAATTCGGATTGAGCCGCACCCCTATCCGACAGGTCCTGTTCCAACTCGAATTCGAAGGCCTCATCGATACCGTCGAAGGCGTCGGTGCTCGCGTATCAACCATCGACTTCAAATCACTACGGGATGTGTGGTCTGTGCGACTCAGGCTTGGGGCACTCGTATCCGACTTCATGCGATTGCCAGCCTCAGAGGCGGCGATCGCATCGGTGCGAGCCATCCGGTCGGACTTGATCCGGGTGAGGGAGTCCAGGTCCGTGAGGGATCTGGGCGCGGCCTACAACCGCTACCACGAGGCGATGCTCTCGATCGTCGAGAACCAGGCTCTCACCCGCATCCAAGACCTGCTGTACGTCCAGACAGCGCGAATGTGGATGCAATTCCTCCCGGAAATGGATCTCGACACCGAGATCGACATCATGGCCGAGGAGGTCGAACAGACTCTCGAAGCACTCGAGGGCGACTCAGGAAAGCGCCTGGCCGAGATTCGCACTGATCACATGCGAAGACTGCTCGCCAGGTTCAACGACCACGTCACAAGGATGCCACTCTGATGACTGACCGCACAGCAACCGTCGCCGTATGGGGTGGCGAAGAAGGACCACGATTCGAGCGGGCAACCCAGGTGCCCGTCGTGCACAGCGTCGCTTTCGGATACGACGACTTCGACACCTGGTACAACGTAGCCCAGGGTGACGCCCCCGGCCACATCTATGGACGCAACACCAATCCGACGGTCGCCGTTTTTGAGGAGAAGCTTCGGCTGTTGGAAGGCGCGGAAGCTGCCACCTCCGCTTCCACCGGGATGGCGATCATCTCCAACACGCTCCACACCCTGTGCAAACCGGGATCGCGAGTCGTGAGCGTGAAGGACACCTACGGAGGAACCGCGAAGATCTTCACCGACTTTCTCCCCCGCTGGGATGTCGAAGTCGACCTGCGCGACACCACTGACTTCGAAGCCATCGAACAGGCAGTGGCCGCCGGATGTGACGTCCTCTACTTGGAGACACCCACCAACCCCACGCTCAAGGTCATCGACCTGGAGCGTCTGATCACCGCCGGTCACAAGGCGGGGGCGGTGGTGGTGGTCGACAACACCTTTGCGACCCCCATCAATCAGAACCCGATCGCCCTCGGAGCCGATCTGGTCGTTCACAGCGCCACCAAGTTCCTCGGCGGCCACGCCGACGCGCTCGGCGGCGTCGTTGCCGGATCAAGAGATTTGGTTCGTCAGATTTATCACTACCGGGAAATCAACGGAGCAACGCTGCATCCCATGGCCGCCTATCTCTTGCTGCGCGGGATGAAGACGCTGCATCTCCGGGTCGAGCGGCAGGCCGAGAACGCCCAGAAGATCGCTGAATGGCTGGAAGCCCATCCCAAGGTTCCGGTCGTCAACTACCCGGGACTGCCGTCGCACCCACAGCACGCCATCGCCCGGAAGCAGATGAGCGGATTCGGCGGGATGCTCAGCTTCGGCATCGACGGCGGACTCGATGCCGTCAAGAAGTTCTTTCCCGAACTCCGACTCGCCAACGCTGCCGCCAACCTGGGGTCCGTGGAAACCACCGTTGGCCCGCCTGCCACTACCAGCCACGTCGAGTGCAGTCCCGAGGAACGAGCCGCGCTCGGGATCCCCGAGGGGTTGGTCCGCTACTCGACCGGCATCGAGGACGTCGGCGATCTCATCGAAGACCTCGACCAAGCCCTCGCCGCGATCTAATACCGCATGGGATCGATCAGGGTCGTCGTCGAATCGGAACTCAGGTCAGTCATCGGACTCGACGCTGAGGGTCTAGCGGTCATCGAATCGGTCTACCCGCTGATCACTTCTGGTCGCGCCCGAATGCCGCCGATCATGCGGATCGATGTACCCGAGCACAACGGCGAGATCGACATCAAGTCGGCGTTTCTACCCGGGCACCCTGGCATCGCCGTGAAAATGTCCGCTGGCTTCTTCGACAACCCGGCGAAGGGGATCCCCAGCCTGGGCGGGCTGATGGTGCTCTTTGACTCCGAAACGGGCGTTCCTAAGGCGGCCCTGTTCGACAACGGGTACCTAACTGACGTCCGGACGGCCCTCGCCGGCGCAGTGGCCGCCCGTCACCTCTCCAACCCGGATGCCTCCGTCGTGACAATGATCGGTGCAGGCATGCAGGCACGACTGCAGCTCGAAGCACTCGACCTGGTCAGGGACATAAGGATGGTTCGCGTCTGGGCCAGGAACCGGGAGAAGGCACGCGATTTCGCCGATGCGATCGCCCAGCGGCCCGGTCTCACGGTTACTGCCGTACCCGACATCGCCGATGCGGTTGCCGGGGCGGACATAGTGGTCACGACCACCCCGGCGACCCAGCCGCTGCTGACTCGGTCGATGATCGAGCCCGGCACCCACATCACCGCGGTCGGGTCCGATGCCGAGCACAAGCAGGAACTGGGGGTCGACCTCGTCGCTGGAGCGGACCTGTTCGTCTGCGACTCGATCGCGCAGAGCAGCCGCCTCGGTGAGCTGCGCGCACCGATCGAAGCAGGGGTCGAGGTAAGCGCTGTGGAACTGGGACAAGTGATCGATGGTCTGGTCGCCCGTCCCGGCACCGATGCTGTCACGGTATGTGACCTGACTGGCACGGGAGCACAGGACACCGCCATTGCCGGTCTGGCGGTATCCCGAGCTGTCGCCGCCGACCTGGGTACGAACATTGCCACCTGAGCTAACTGTTCAAGATGTCCAGGCGGCTGCAGGGACTATCGCAAGCATCGTCGACCACACCCCCGTGATCGACTCACCAGAACTCGGGACGGGAGTGGGACTCAAGCTCGAGTCGCTACAACCGACCGGATCGTTCAAAGTCAGGGGAGCAGCCAACCGGATCCTCTCTCTGACGCCATCCGAGCAAGCGCGAGGCGTCATCACAGCCTCCACGGGAAACCACGGCCGTGCGGTGGCACACGTCGCCAAGCACATAGGCATTCCCGCCACGATCTGCATCTCCGAGGGTGTGCCGAAAGGAAAGGTGGCCGCGCTGCGGGCGCTGGGCTGTGAACTTGTGATCGACGGCGACTCCCAAGACGCCGCCATGAGCAACGCCCGGTCGCTGGCCGACGACCGGGGAATGACCCTGGTCCATCCGTTCGATGATCCGGAGGTGATCTGCGGGCAGGGAACTATCGGTCTTGAGATTCTCACAGCCAGACCAAATACCTCGACGGTCCTCGTTCCGTTGTCCGGGGGAGGGCTGGCGGCGGGCATCCTCGTTGCCATCAAGGGAAGCAAGCCCGAGGTCCGCGTCATCGGGGTCTCGATGCAACGAGCCCCGGCGATGGCGGCCAGCCTGGAAGCGGGCATGCCGGTGGAGATGCCGGAACAGAGCACGCTGGCCGACAGCCTGCAGGGGGGCATCGGACTTGAAAACCGTCACACTTTTGGCATCGTCCGAGAACTCATCGACGACATCGTCCTGCTCACGGAGTCCGAAATCTGGGCGGGGATGCGTTACGCCCTCGCCGCTCATCGTCTGATCCTGGAGGGAGGGGCGGCAGTCGGGATCGGGGCATTGCTGACTGGCAAGGTCTCTACCGACGGCGAAACGGTCATTGTCTGCACAGGAGCCAACATCGAGACCCGCCACCTGAGAGAACTCGCCGAGGAGCTGGATGCCAGCGGGCGGACGTCGAACGGAGCACCTGACGCGTCACGGTGAACTTCATACCGACACTCTCGGGGGGTGCCGGGGGGTCGTCCCACTGCAATACAGAACACGGCAGAACCGCAACCCACGCGGACACCAAACCCGTCCGAGAAGTCCAGGACTCTCGGGGGGTGCCGGGGGGTCCTCCCCCTGCAATACAGAACACGGCAGAACCGCAACCCACGCGGACACCAAACCCGTCCGAGAAGTCCAGGACTCTCGGGGGGTGCCGGGGGGTCGTCCCCCTGCACAATTACACAGTGGGCCTGCCTGGATTTGAACCAGGGACCTCTGCCTTATCAGGGCAGCGCTCTAACCGAGCTGAGCTACAGGCCCGTGTGGGAAATGGGACGATAGCGACGGCCAAGGGTGATCCGCCAGACGGTTGGTTCGAGGTCGTCGGGAGCCGATATCATGACCGCCTTCTGCGGGGCTGTAGCTCAGTTGGCAGAGCACCTGGTTTGCAACCAGGGGGTCAGGGGTTCAAATCCCCTCAGCTCCACTCACCACAACATCAACCGTGTTGGGGGAATCCAAGATCGACGCCGCGATGGATCGGATCGGGCCAGCGAGTGATAACGGTCTTGGGACGGGTGTAGAAACGCACCCCTTCCGGTCCGTAGATCGCTGATTGGCCGAAGATCGAGTCTTTCCAGCCTCCGAAGCTGAAGAAGGCCAGCGGTACGGGGATGGGCACGTTGATCCCCACCATCCCGACTTGGATCTCGTTCTGGAACTTGCGCGCCGCTCCCCCGTCATTGGTGAAAACCGCAGTGCCGTTCCCGTACGGGTTGCGATTGATCAGGTCAATGGCATCGGAGTAGTGCTCGAGACGCAGAACGGACAGGACCGGGCCGAAAATTTCTTCCTTGTAGATGGTCATGTCGGGCTGGACGGAGTCGAAGAGTGTCGGTCCGAAGAAGAAGCCCTCCTCGTGGCCTTCGACGACCAGGCCTCGCCCATCTTCGAGCAGGACAGCGCCTTCCTTCTCGCCGGCATCGACATAGCCTGCGACACGATCGCGATGGGCTTCTGTCACTAGCGGCCCCATCTGTGCACCTTCCAGATCGCCGGGACCGACAATCAGGTCCGTCATCCGCTCGCGAACCTTCGGTATTAGCCGGTCTGCTGCGTCACCGACAGCGACGACCACCGAGATAGCCATGCATCGCTCACCGGCGGACCCGAATCCGGCCGAAACGGCGGCGTCCGCCGCCAGTTCCATGTCGGCATCGGGCAGGACGACCATGTGATTCTTGGCACCACCGAGAGCCTGGACTCTCTTGCCGTTCTTGGTACCTCTCTCCCAGATCGCTCGCGCCACGGGGGTAGACCCAACGAAACTGACCGCAGCTATATCGGGATGGTCGAGGATGGCGTCGACAGCCTCCTTGTCACCGTGGACAACGTTGAAGACTCCTTCGGGCAGACCCGCTTCTGCCAGCAGTTCAGCGGCGAGCTGACTGACGCCCGGGTCCTTCTCGGAGGGTTTGAGGACGAAGGTGTTCCCGCAGGCAATGGCCACCGGGTACATCCACATGGGGACCATCACCGGGAAGTTGAATGGTGTGATCCCCGCGACGACACCGAGGGGCTGGCGGAGGCTGTAGGTGTCGACTCCCGTGGAAACCTGCTCGGAATACTCCCCTTTGAGGAGGTGGGCGATGTTCGTGACGAACTCGATCACTTCCAGCCCGCGCTGAACCTCTCCTAGGGCGTCGTCCATTGTCTTGCCGTGTTCTTTGCTGACAGCCCGAGCGAGGTCGACCCGGTGTGAGGCGACCAGTTCCCGGAAGGCGAACATGATGTTCTGTCTCCGGGTAAGCGGACTGTCCTTCCATGTCTCATAGGCGGTGGCCGCCGATCGCACAGCGGACTCCACCATTGCTGCGTCTGCGAACGCGACCTCACCCGTCTGCTTACCGCTTGCCGGGTCATAGATGGGTCCCGTTCGAGAACCGTTGGTGGGAACGTTCTCTCCGTCGATCCAGTGGGTGAGTAGCTGCATGTCTGTCCTCGTGATGGCTGATCTGAAAGCTACAACATCTCAGCCCGGTCGGCGCTGGGCCGGTGCCGTTACGCACAGCGAGTGAGTCGATAGGGTCGGGGGCATGGATCTTCTCTCTTCCTCCTCAATCCCCTGGGCTCCTGCACCAATAGATCACTTCACGGGACAAGTGTTCTTTGGCCCGTTGAACAATCGCGGGCCGGTCAACATGCTGGGTGTCCGGTTCGAGCCGGGCGCTCGCACCGACTGGCACAGTCATCCCGAAGGGCAGGTGTTATACGTCGTCTCTGGGGCAGGTCGCGTCCAGGAAGACGGCAGGACAACGGTTGAAATATCGGTCGGTGACGTCGTGTACACCGAGCCCGGCACTGTCCATTGGCACGGGGCGACCCAGCAGAGCCCGATGATGCATCTGTCGATCACCACGGGCGGGGAAACCGAGTGGCTGCCGAGGAAGGTCAGCGACGGCGAATACGGGGTCTGATCAGCCCACCGCCGGGATTATGTCCCGGCCGTACGCTTCAAGGGTCCCGTCCATGTCGTCGTGCATCAGGTAGATGGCGAACTGGTCGACTCCCAGGGATCTCAGCTCCTCTAACTTTTCGATATGGGCCGAGGCTGGTCCGAGTAGACAGAATCGGTCGACGATCTCGTCGGGAACAAAGTCCGTTGAGGTGTTCGAAGCCCTCCCGTGGTGGCGGTAGTCATAGCCTTCCCTAGCCGCGATATAGTCGGCGAGGACCTTCGGGACCTTGGACTCGTCGCTCCCGTAGCGTTTGACCATGTCGTGCACGTGATTGCCGACCATCCCCCCGAACCACCGCACCTGGTCACGCTGATGAGCCAGGTCATCGCCGACATAAGCGGGTGCTGCGACACAGATCGTGAGCGAGTCGGGGTCGCGACCCGCCTCTTCGGCTGCCTGACGTACGGCGCCGATCGTCCACGCTGCCACCTGAATGTCGGCGAGTTGGAGGATGTAGCCGTCGTAGTGCGTTCCCGTCGAGGCGAGCGCCTTGGGTCCGTACGCCGCCATCCAAACGGGAAGTTCCCATCCCCGTCCTTCTGCCCACGGAATCGTCAGGGTCTTGTCGTTGTATTCGACGCTGCGCCCTGCCACCAACTCTTTGATCACATGGGTCGCTTCGGCGGTGGAGGCGAGGGTGTACGGCTTCTTGCCGATGTAGCGCAGCGCCGAGTCACCCCTCCCGATTCCGCACACCGTCCGACCACCGGACATGTCGTTGAGCGTGGCGAACTGGGAGGCGATCACCGTCCAGTCACGCGTTCCGGGGTTTGTCACCATCGGACCGACGATCATCCGCTCGGTGTTAGCGAGCATCTGGGAGAAGATGACGAACGGTTCTTGCCACAGCACATGGGAATCGAACGTCCACCCGTAGGTGAACCCGAGTCCTTCCGCCTTGGCAGCAAGTTCGACTATCCGGCTGGCCGGTGGATCAGGCTGGAGAACAACACCGAAGTCCATGTCAGATCAGGTACTGGTTAGTGCCGCGAGGCAGGAATGCCCCGTCACCGGGCGAACCGTGATAGGTGTCATCGGAGATGAGGACCCGGCCGCGGGACAGGACTACATCGATCTTGCCGATGACGTCTTTGCCTTCATACGCCGAGTAGTCGACCCGCATGTGGTTCACATCGACCGACATCTTCGTCTCGGCCTCGGGATCCCAGATGATGATGTCGGCATCCGACCCGACTGCGATCGTTCCCTTCTTCGGGTAAAGCCCGAACATCTTGGCCGGTGTCGCGGAGCACACTTCGACGAAGCGCTCGAGACTCATCCGGTTCTCGCTCACAGCGGCGTCGTAGATGAGGCGCAAACGCTCTTCGACTCCCGGCATCCCGTTGGGGATCTTCGTGAAGTCACCTTCTCCCAATCGCTTCTGAACACCAAGGGTGGGATGGTCGTTCATGCAGAACGGGCAGTGATCAGTTGATATCACCTGGAGGTCGTTGGTCGCTAGATAGGTCCACAGCCATTCCTGATGGTCTTCTTCCCAGTTGCGCACCGGTGTGGAGCACACGTATTTGGCCCCATCGAAGCCGGGTTCAGCCAGGTTGTTCCATCCGAGGAACAGGTACTGGGGACAGGTCTCTCCGAACACGTTGAGGCCCCGGTTGCGAGCGGCTGCGACTTCGGCCACCGCCTCCTTGGCCGACATGTGCACGACGTAGAGCGGGCACCCTGCGAGTTCGGCATAGGAGATCGCTCGATGGGTCGCCTCCGCCTCGGTGATCGGGGGGCGTGTGATCGAGTGGTAGATCGGGTCAGTCTCGCCTCGTTGGATGGCCTGCTCACGGAGCACGTCGATCACGATGCCGTTCTCGGCATGCATCATGATCGTGCCCCCGTTCTCGGCGGCTTTTTGCATCGCCCGGAAAATCTGGCCGTCGTCGGAGTAAAGAACACCCGGGTAGGCCATGAATAACTTGAAGCTGGTCACACCCTCCCCCATGAGGATGTCCATCTCCTTGAGGGTTTGGTCGTTGACGTCGGAGACAATCATGTGAAACCCGTAGTCGACCGCGCACCTGCCGTCGGCCTTCGCCCTCCAGGCTTCGTAACCGTCCATGATCGGTTCGCCGATCGTCTGAACGGCGAAGTCGACGATCGTCGTCGTTCCTCCCCAGGCAGCTGCGCGCGTACCGGTCTCGAAGTCGTCTGAGGCGAAAGTGCCGCCGAAAGGGAGTTCCATATGTGTGTGAACATCGACACCGCCGGGGAAGAGGTACTTTCCGCTGGCGTCGATCACTTTGTCAGCAGTCCACCCATGAGAACCGGGTGCGGCGATGCCGACGACGGTCTCGCCGTCGATTAGAACGTCGGCCTGCATACGGCCGGCGTGAGTGACGACCGTTCCGTTCGTGATGAGTGTGCTCATATCTTCTCCTGGGTTGCTGTAATCGCCCTCTCGAGCATCGAGTACCCCTCGTCTGCTTCGGCTTCTGTCAGGGTCAACGGAGGGGCGATCCGTAGGACGTTGCCGTGCACACCGCCCTTTCCGATGAGGAGCCCTTCGCGCTTTGCGGCCTCCATGACAGCGGCGGCTGCGGGGGCGTTTGGGTTCTTGGAACCTGGCTTGACCAACTCAACACCCAGCATCAGGCCCTTGCCCCGAACCTCTCCCACGAGGTCTGAGCGTTCGGCCAAACCGTCAATGCGGTTCTTCAAGTGCCTGCCGACTTTGGACGCGTTCGTCTGAAGGTCGTGCTCAAGGATGTATTCGAGATTGGCGAGAGCGCCCGCGGTCGACAGTGGGTTCCCGCCGAAAGTCGAGATCGAGTTGGCAGGAAGGCTGTCCATGAGTTCGGCCGAAGCCACTACCCCGGCCATGGCGAGACCGTTTCCGAGGCCTTTGGCGAAGGTGAGAATGTCCGGTGTGATTCCGTGCGCCTGATAGCCCCAGAAGTGCTCACCAGTTCGACCCCAACCGGTCTGGACCTCATCGGTGATGAAGAGGATCCCGTGCTCGTCGAGGACTTCCTTCATGGCACCGAAAAAGCCGTCCGGCGGGGTGACAAACCCACCTACCCCCTGAATCGGTTCGGCGATCATGCAGGCGACATCGCCGGCTGTGGCCACGTCCAGGATGTTGCGCAGATCATCGACGCAGGCGGCGGTGAACTCGTCCTCGGGTAGGTGGCCGAACGGGGACCGATACATGTAGCCGCCGTGCACATATTGCACATTGAAAGGCGACAGAGATGTGGCCGACCACGAGCGCATCCCCGTAATCGCCACCGCCGAGTGGGACTTGCCGTGATAGCTCCCCCGGATCGCCAATACCTGGTTCGACTTTCTTCTCTGGGTCGCCAGCATGAGGGCAGCATCGTTCGCCTCGGTCCCCGAATTTGTGAAGAAGACCTTGGCATCGGGGATCCCAGACAGCTCGGCCACCTTCTCGGCGAGTGCAATCTGGCTCTCGATCAGGTACAGGGTCGAGGTGTGAAGCATCCTGTCAGCCTGGGCCTTGATCGCCTCGATTATCTCGGGAACCTTGTAGCCCGACATCGTGGTGAGGATCCCACCGAAGAAGTCGAGATATGAGTTACCTTCGGCATCGGTCACATACCGACCTTCGCCGTCGACGATTGATATGGGCTCCTCGTAGTAGAGGGCCATCCAGGCAGGCAGCACCTTTCGATGCCGAGCAAGCATGTCGGCATGGGATCCCATGTCTTCCCTCCTCAGGGCGCAACCAGGTCGGCGTATTGGTCGGGCCGCCTGTCGCGATAGAACGCCCACTGCTTGCGGACGTCATCGATCATGTCCATTTCCAGGTCTCGCACGACCAGCTCTTCTTCTGTGTCCGAAGCCTGTTCTCCCACGTACTGACCGCGCGGGTTCACGAAGTAGCTGGATCCGTAGAAGTCGTTCTCTCCGTACGGCTCTTTGCCCACCCGGTTGATAGCGCCGATGAAGTACTCGTTGGCGACGGCAGCAGCAGGCTGTTCCAGTCCCCACAGATACATCGAAAGCCCCCTGCTGGTCGCAGAAGGGTTGAACACGATCTTGGCGCCGTTCAAACCCAGTGCCCGCCAGCCCTCAGGGAAGTGACGGTCGTAACAGATGTAGACCCCGATCCGCCCGACGGATGTGTCAAAGATCGGATAGCCCATGTTGCCGGGACGGAAGTAGTACTTCTCCCAGAAGCCGCCAACGTGGGGGATGTGGGTTTTGCGGTACTTGCCCAGGTAAGTGCCATCCCGCTCGATGACGGCGGCCGTGTTGTAGAGGAACCCGTCGTCCTCTTTCTCATAGATCGGTACGACCAGGACCATCTCGGTTTCCTTGGCCAGTGCCTGCATCCGGGTGATGGTGGGTCCATCGGGGATCCGCTC
>JBGTKD010000025.1:0-7238 GCA_041744795.1 Acidimicrobiia bacterium | reverse complement strand
GGCGCCTCTTGCCACCGACGTGAAGAACGGGTTCTCTATGTCGGAGACCAACAGACCGATCGCCCGGGTGCTATTGGTCTTGAGACTCCGGGCAATACGGTTCGGCCGATAACCGAGAGCCGCAATCGCCTCGTCGACTTTCTGGCGGGTCGACTCGTTGACGTGTCGGGTGTCGTTGATCACGTGCGACACGGTGGCGGTCGACACGCCGGCGCGTCGGGCTATGTCCCTGATGGTCACGGCGGATTCGGCGGACGATCCGCTCATAGGGGGTCGACCCTTGTCAGTTCCGTCCCCTTCATGACCCACTGGATGTTCTGAAGGGCGCCTATTTCCTCGAGAGGGTTTGCTTCGAGTGCCACCAGGTCAGAGCGCTTCCCTACCGTGACCGTGCCGACCTCGTCGCCAACGCCTAACAGCGCGGCGGGGACCGTCGTCACGGCCGCGAGTGCGGTCGAGGGGTCCGCGCCTAGCCGATCAACGAGATGGAACGCCTCTCGCCAGAGATGACCATGGTTGCTATCCACCGCGAGGCTGATGGGAAGGCCTACTTCAACGGCGTAGCTCAAAACGGCCTCTGTCTCACTTGCCGTTGCCTTGACCTTCTCACGCCACCATTCGTGCTTCCAACTGGCGTGGGAGGCGAAGCTTGTGGTGTCGTCGAAGAAGAGTTGGAGGTTCGGGTCGCTGAGCACGGTTCCGTGCTTCACCATGAGGTCTACATCGGCTCTTGTCATGAGGTTGCCGTGTTCGATGCTGTCGATGCCGGCCTCCACGGCCCACCTGAGGCTGTCGCCGCCGATTGCGTGGGCAGTGATGCGCATGCCTATGCGGTGTGCCTCTTCTACTGCCACTTCGATCTCGGTTCGGCTGTACGCAGGCACGCCCGTGAGGTCTCCCCTGAGGTAATCCTCGCCGGTGCTGCCATGTGCCACGTTCGACACGAACAGCTTGATTACGTCGGCCCCAGCGTGGAAGTTGTGCCGGATGGCCCTTATGAGTTCGTCTGGCCCGTCACAGGGCAAACCTATGAACGGGGCCGTTCCGTGGCTTGGTCGAAGCGCCCTGACACAAGTGTGGAGTTGGGGTCCCGCCACGTCGCGGTTCGAGATGGCAGTCTTGAAAGCTTCTTCGATACCTTCTTGGTCTCCGAGTACCCGCATGGTGGTGACACCTGAACTCAGATCCAGCGCCAGGTTGCGCACTCCCCGGATGGCCGCCGTGGCTGGGTGGGCGCTGAACTGCTCGGAGAGGCTTTCCGCTTGTTGGAGGTTGGCAGTGATGTGCCCGTGCGAGTCGATCATTCCTGCCATCAATACCGGCGCCGTCAGGTCGGCAGCCTGGACTTGAGAGTGTTCGATGGCGACGATTCGACCTTCGGTCACGACCACTTCGACGTCATTGATCGTCGGCGAGTCTGGATCGACGATGAGCGTCTCACAATGGATCACGTGGTGGCTGTTCATAGGGACGTCTCCGGTTTCGGGTCGGGTTGGGGGGTGGCGTGGGCGCCATTGCCCATTCCTACCGCGTCGAGAAGATCCTGGGTGTAGCTGTGGCTCGGTTTGGCAAGGACCTGTCCAGCCTCCCCTTCTTCGACCACTGTCCCCCGGTACATGACCATCACCGTGTCGGCCATGGCCCGGACCACACGCATGTCATGGGAAATGAGCAGCAGCCCCAGGCCGCGTTCTCGTTGTGTAGTCGCCAACAGCTCGACGATCTGGCCGCGAATCGACATGTCCAGTGCCGAGGTCGGCTCGTCGAGCACGAGAAAGGATGGGCGGGTCGCCAACGCGCGTGCGATTCCGATCCTTTGGAGCTGGCCGCCGCTGACCTGAGTCGGATACCGACCGAGCACGGTGCCGTCGAGGCCAACACTGTCGAGGAGCTCGGCGATCTCGGCTGCGCGCTCCTTGCGGGTCAGGTCCCGGAGACGGAAGGCGTCGTGGAGTGAGGTTCCTATTGTCAATCGCGGGTTGAAGGCACCCAACGGGTTTTGGAACACGATCTGGACAGCCCGCCGATACTCGACTGGGACCCTCCCCTGGCTCACATCCTCTTGACCGAGGCGGATGGCTCCAGCTGTTGGGGAGAGAAGCCGCAGAATGAGAAGGGCGACCGTGGTTGTCCCAGAACCGCTCTCACCCACGAGCGCCAAGGTGTGATGGCGGTGAACCTCGCAGGAGAAGTCGTCCACTGCCACAACGTCCTTGCGTGCCCTCCCGCCCGAGAACACCTTCCGTAGTCCGTCTACTGCGAGGACACTCATAGCCTCACCACGTGACAGGCGACACCGTGTCCTTGATCGTCAAAGTCAAGCGCCGGTCGTTCGACCCGGCAGCGGTCTTCGACAAGGTGGCAGCGGTCAGCAAAAGGGCAGCCCTGCGGGAGAGCCCACGGCTGAGGTGCGTAGCCGGGTATGTAGGCCGGCTTGCCGCTGGCACCCAGTTCCACCGACCCGAGGAGGCGTTGGGTGTAAGGGTTGGCGGGCTGGTGGAGAACTTCGCGTGCTGGGCCGGCCTCCATGACCATACCTGCGTACATGACGACGACATCGGTACAGAGCCGTTCAACGACGCTCACGTCGTGTGTGATGATCACCAGCGCCCGCTGGCTACCTTGGAAGAGTCCCCTTATGAGATCGACGACAGCCGCTTGGACCGTGGTGTCGAGCCCGCTCGTCGGCTCGTCGGCGATAAGCAGGCGGGGAGAACCCGCCAGCGCGAGGGCCAAGAGAGCCCGCTGTGCCATCCCGCCGCTGAAGTGGTGCGGGTAATCTCGGGCTCGCTCGGCGGGCACAGGGATGCCCATCTCCCCGAGCAGCTCCACGGCGCGGGTGTGAGCCGCTCGTTTCGTGGCACCCGTGTGGCGACGGTAGACATCGGCTATCTGATCGCCGATGCGAATAACAGGGTTGAGGGCCGCGACGGCATCCTGAAAGACCATGGCGATGGATCCGCCTCGTAGGCGTCGCCGCTCGTGGGAGCTCATCGAGTTGAGTTGGCGGTTCTCGAAGGAAATTTCTCCTCTGGTCTCGGCCCCGTCGGGCAGCATGTCGACGATCGACAGGGCGGTGACTGTCTTGCCAGAACCACTCTCCCCGAGGATCCCGAGCCGCCTTCCCGGGGCGACACTAAACGACACGTCGTTCACCACATCGTTGCCTCCCAGCCGCACACTCAGTCCTGCCACATCTAGGACTGTCATCGTGGACCGCCAACGAGGACTGCCTTGCGGAGGCGCTGGCCTAGGGCATTGAGGGTCAGGGCAGCCAAGAAGACGGCGATGCCGGGGAAGATCGACGGCCACCACTGCCCGAAGACGATCTGATTGGCTCCGGCGCTGATCATTGATCCCCACTCGGGCCGCGGAAACTCGACGCCTAGACCGAGGAAGCTCAGTCCCGCCACCATCTGGATCGCGAAACCACTGCTGACAGCGAATTGCGCGAACACGGGAACAAGGCTGTTGGGTAGCAAGTGCTTCCAGATCAGCGACATGTGCCCATGTCCCATGGCGCGAGCAGCCCGCACATAGGAGGCGTCTCGGATCGGCTGGATGACCGCGCGAACCATCCGGACGTAGACCGGTACGTTGAAGAACGCGATGATCCCTATCAGGGTGGCAACGTTGTTTCCGGCGCCGGCGAACACCAACATGGCAAAAAGGATGGGGGGGAACGCCTGGATCACCTCGGTCAGCCTCATAAGGACAGAATCGACCGTGCCCCCCAGATACCCGGCGGCCACTCCGACGGGAACCCCAATAGCCGCCCCCAACAACACGGACCCGAGCGCGACCGTGAGGTCGAGCCTGCCGGCGTAGATGGTGCGGGAGAACACATCGAACCCGAAAGGATCGGTACCGAAAATATGCTCGGACGAGGGCGGAAGAAGCTTGGCGAGGGGATTGGGGGTGAGGGGATCGTGGGTGGCGATCAAGGGCGCCAGTAGGGACACCAACAAGAGCGCACCGAGGAAGAACCCCGGTACGGACACAATCGCCGATCTGAGCCTTCGTCCCAATCCAACCGGTGGGTCAGGTTCATTGGACGCGACACGTATCGTCGGGTCGACGGGTGTGGTCATAGCCTCATCGCACGCATGTTCGCTCCGTGATCGCAGGACGCATCGTGGCAGTCATGTTTGCGCCCCTTCACGGATCCTGGGGTCGATGACAAAGGCGGCGAGATCGGCGAGCAGATAAGCGAGGGCATAGAAAATGGCCCCAAGGAGCACGACTGCCATGATCGGTTCGTAGTCGAACGCGTTCATGGCATTGACGGCGTAAAGCCCTATTCCGGGCCAGGCGAATACGACCTCGATGAGAACTGTGCCGCTGATGAGGAACCCGAATGACATGGCAAGGGTGGTGAGCATTGGAACAACTGCATTGCGCAGGGCATACACGCCATAAATCCTCGATGTCGACAGACCAGCGGCATGCGCCGTCCGGATGTAGTCGCTGGCTAGAACCTCGATGAAGGTTCCGCGGGTGATTTGCAGGATGGCGGGAATGGCCAGGAGCGACAGCGCAGTGGCTGGCAACGCAAGGTAATGGAGCGCAGACGCCAACGCCTCAAAGTTCCCGCTCAGGACGCTGTCGACGGTGGTCATGCCGGTTCGGCGGGTAGGCGGCTGGATCCCGGGGCCGAGGCGCCCAATGGGTGCTGGAAAGATCCGAGCGGCATAGGCGAAGAGGTATACGAGCACCAATCCCACCCAGAAGTTGGGCATGCTTGCGCCCAATTGAGTGAGGACGTGGCTGAATCGGTCAACGGCACCGTCGGGTCGTCGGGCGGCCGCCACCCCGAGGCCGACGCCGACAAACACAGCTATTGCCAGTGCGGCCATCACCAGTTCGATGGTGGCGGGTAATCGCAACGCCAGGTCAGTGGTGACCGGGTTGAACGTATGCCGCGACGTCCCCAGATCCCCTTGAACCAGACCGCCGATCCACGTCACGAACTGATGAGGGATCGGACGGTCTAGTCCAAGCTGCCGGATAGTTGCCGCAATGACCTCTTCGGATGCCTGCTGGCCTACCAGCAGGTACACCGGGGTGCCGAGCATGCGCGTAACCACGAAGATCACCACAGCTACCCCGGCGAGCATCAGCAGTGTCGACCCCAGCCGTCTGGCTGCATAGGCAGTCCATCTTCTCAACCCGGACTTAGTCACGCCTCTCGGTCGGTTCCCTGAGTCATCAAGGTGTGCGCATGAGCGGGGCCCACCAGAGGAGATGGTCGGGGAGATGGGTATAACCGGCGATGTCTGACCTCATGGCTAGCTCGAAGTTCGGTTCAGCCAGTATGAGGGTCGGTACCTCCTCACCAGTCACACGCTGGAACTCGGCTGCCAACTCTTCTTTCAAGCTGTCGTCCTCGGGCCTCCAGATCGCCATCATCTCATCTCTCAGCTGATCGACCTGGTCATTGCAGTAATTCATCCAGTTGATTACAGCGTCGCAGGCGTAGAACGTGTTGGCGATGTACGCCGGGTCGTCGATGAACCAGAGCAGGTCTCTCAACCATGCGTGATGGTTCCGTTCCTCGAGGCCTTGGGCAAACACAGCCGAGGCTTGCTGGTCGATACTCATCTCGACGCCTATCTCCCGGAAGCTTGCCTGAAGAGTGACCGCGAGTTCTTGGATGGTCGGGTTGCCTTGTTCGATTGCAAGGTCGAACGAGAACCCGTCGCCCAGTCCGGCGTCCTCAAGCAGTTGTCGTGCTCGCGCCTGATCGAACTCGTAGGGCCAGCCTCCATCGGCGTGCATGTGCCCTTCGTTGGCGACTGCGCCCCCCGGCGGGAGTGCACGGCCGCCGAGCACACCATCAACGATGGCGTCGACGGGGACCGCGTATGCCAGGGCTTGCCGGACTCGGACGTCGTCGAAAGGCTCCTGATTCGCGTTGAGACCAACGTGATACTGGTTGCGAGACAGGACCGAGAGCACCTCCACCCCTTCGCTGCCACGAATGGCGTCGAGCTCGTCCACGCTCAAGTCGCGAGCGATGTCGACGGCGCCGTCTTGGAGCAACAGTGCGCGCTGGGAAGACGAGGGAATGATCATGAGGACAATTCGGTCGAAGTACGGAGCATCATCCCAGTGGTCGGGGTTAGCAGCCAGGACCATCTCCACGCCAGGAGTCCACGACTCGACGTAGTACTCGCCGCTGGCAGCGTCCTGATTCGCTTTCCAATCAGTCGCCCACGGATCATCGTCGGTGGCTTGAGCGGTCATTTCAACCGAGTCGACTGGTGCCTGCGACTGGTCCCGGAACAGCAACTGGAAGAACGGGCTCGGCTGGCTGAACGTGAGAGTCACCTCGTGGTCGCCTGTCTTGTCCCACGACTCGATACCCGCTGTCGAAACATTGAAGAAGTACCCAGATTCTGTGCCCTCGCTCCGGTCGAACCAATAGATGAAGTCGTCGGCCGTTAGCGGATTCCCAGTGTGACTGAAGGTCTGGTCGGTTCGAATCGAAAGGACAACTTGAGTCCCGTCGTCGGAGTACTCCCAGGACTCAACCGAACCCGGTTCGATGACAGATGTGTCAGCTACGAAATAGCCGTCTGCTTCTGCGGTGCCGTAACGAAAGAACTGATCCTGGGTATTGAAATTGACCTCGTTGGCCCGTTGGAACCTCGAGAAGTCAGAGTCGAGTGTCTCCACATCACCGGAGATTGCGATCGTCAGCGTCCTGCCCCCTTCGACATCAACATCCGCGTCGTCAGGTTCATCCACTTCGGTGGTAACAGGAGACTCGCCTTCGGCGGTGGTCGGTGTCGGTACCTCCGCCTCGGGCTCGGTTGTAACAGTGACTCCATCTTGGGCCTGGCATGCAGCGACCAGAATCGCCATCGTGCCAATGGTCAAAATCAGTCGGACTCTCGAGTGCATCGGGCTTCTCCTTCGACACGGTAGATGTCCTCACGGTACGCAAATGCCCCGATGGACATAAACGATTACGTAACCGTTTACGTACCATAGGAGACCAGCACACCCCTTGCAAGACCTTTCGGCTGAGCCCTCCAATTGACGTTGACTGCGACCTGATTGTTAGGTACTTTACGAAAGTACCTTTACGAACTCGTCTACGTCCCTGGGAGGTCGGACCATGCGGTTCAGTCGGTTGGCACTTCTCAGCCGCCGTCTCACGAGATGCGGTGCGCAGAACGATCCGAACGGCGCTCTGCCCATCGGGCTAAAGGGGAGGGCAAACGCCGAGTGAA
>JBGTKD010000024.1:0-7646 GCA_041744795.1 Acidimicrobiia bacterium | reverse complement strand
AGCGGGTGCGGACATAAGGACTGTCCAAGAACTGCTCGGCCACGCTAACGTGACGACTACTCAGGTGTACACGAGAGTGACTCCTCGACACCTCCGGGAGATCTACCTCGAAGCACACCCCAGAAGCCAGTGAGGACGGATGATGACCACCTTCGACACGAGTTCGGCGAAGGTCGCCCTGATTCAGGAGCGCGAAAAGATCGCCCATCAGATGAGCGAGCTTGGGGTGACCGATACGGGTGAATTGACGGGCAACGTCGACTACGGAGACGGCTTTGCCGACGCGGCCGCCGCTACCGCAGAGCGAACAGAGGTCCTGGTCGTCGCCGACTCGTTGCGGTCTCAGCTCGAGGAGATCGATGTGGCTTTAGAGCGGATCGAATCCGGTGGCTACGGGGTGTGCGTCAAATGTGGCAAGGACATACCTGCCGACCGCCTCGAGTTCCGCCCCTCTTCGATCTACTGCGTCGACTGCAAGAGCGCCCGCTGACGTTCGGTCATCTCGCGAAACGCTTCTTTTGGTCTTTGCGCGTCCATGCTCTGACCGAATCTGATTTGATCGAACTGGCAGGTTGGATCGAAGGGGCGGCGTTGGAGCTGTATTTGTCCCAACCGCTCGCCGACCAAAGGCACGGGCTCGATAGCGCTCGGTTCGTCGTCGCCGGTGGAGGGACGCCCGAAGCTGTCGCCGCCGCGCTCTTTCATGACGTCGGCAAGCGCCACGCCAGTCTGGGAGTGCTCGGGCGGACCACCGCCACGCTCTTGTCACGCTTTGGACTCCCAACGCCCGGTCGGCTCGGCGTCTACCTCAATCACGGCGACCTGGGTGCCGCCGAGCTCACCAAACTGGGTTTCGGGTCTCTCGTAGTCGACTTCGCCAGGCACCACCACGGTCCCCGACCGGTGACGATCGGCCAGGCAAACTGGGATCTACTTGTGGCCGGAGACCTGACAGTCGTCGGACGCAAGCCCGTGGACAGGTAGCCTCGCGGTCGCATGTCCTATCACGTAAGGACCTCGGTCTTCGAGGGTCCGCTCGACCTCCTCCTACAGCTCATCACCCGCCACCAGGTGGATGTAACGACCGTGAGCCTGGCCGACTTGGTTGGCGAATACCTTGCGCACCTGGACGAGATGCGCACCCTCGATCTGGAGGTGACGTCTGAGTTCCTCCTGATCGCGGCGACCCTCATCCAATTGAAGATCCGCCAGCTCCTTCCCAACGATTCCGAAATGGAGTTGGACGAAGAACTGGAGTTGATGGAAGAACGGGATCGTCTCCTAAGCAGACTTCTCATGTGTGTCACCTTCAAGGATGTGGCAGCCGTCCTCTCAGCCAGGCTCCAATCTTCCAACCGCTATGTGGCTCGCACAGGCGGGATGGACCAGAAGATTGTCACACCTCCTCCCCACGTGGACTTGGGCGTGGATGCGGAGTATCTCCGGCTCCTGGCCAGCCGGGTCTTCACAGCCCAGGTCGCCGAACCTGACCTTGATCACTTGGAACTTGACCTTCCGTCCGTTCAGGCCGCGATCGATGAGCTTCGGGTGAGAGTGACCGAGCTCGCCGAAACCACCTTCGAAGACCTCGTCTCGCATTGCACCAGGCGAATGGAGGTCGCTGCGTACTTCCTAGCCCTCCTCGAGATGGCTCGTTGGGGTCTGGTCGAACTCGCACAGGACGACTGGCTATCCGATATCGAGGTCCGGCGCGGCCCGGGCGACAGTCGCAACGTCGTGTCGGAATGGTCCAACTGATGGAGACCACCGCAGCTCTCGAGGCGATCTTGTTCGTGACAGAAAGCCCGATCCCGACCTCGGAATTATCCGAACTTCTCGAGATGTCCAACGAAGCGGTTGAGACCGAGATTATCCGGTTGGGCGAGATTCTCGACGAGCGAACCAGCGGGCTGACAGTTCGCCACGTCGGGGGCGGCTGGCGGTTGTATACCCGGCCGGAGGCCTATCCCTATCTCGAGCGCTTTGCGGCCGGAGCGACGGCCCGCAGGCTGTCCGCTGCGGCTCTCGAAGTGCTTTCGGTGGTGGCATACCGCCAGCCTGTTTCGCGAGGCCAGATCGGAGAGATCAGGGGAGTGGACTCGGACTCGTCTATCCGTTCGCTGGAGCGCCTCGGTCTGATCGAAGAGTCCGCCAGGCTCTCGAGTCCGGGCAACCCCGCTGTCTACCGAACCTCGGACCTGTTCCTCGAAAAACTCGGACTGAACTCTGTCGAAGAGTTGCCACCGCTGGCCGATCATGTGCCTCCCGCATCGGTGGTCGAAGTTCTCGAAGAGACCTTCCGAGACTCCATCGAAGAGTGACCGAAGTCCGTCTCCAGAAGGCGATCAGCGCCGCTGGCTTGATGTCCAGGAGAGCCGCTGAGGAGTTGATCAGTGACGGCCGCGTAGCGGTCGATGGCCGCACCGCCATTCTCGGAGACCGCTGCGATCCCGACACCTCGGTGGTCACCGTCGACGGCGCCCGCATTCCGGTTGCTCCCGGGCTGGTCACGTATCTGCTCGCCAAACCTGTCGGGGTGGTATCCACGACTGACGACCCCCAACGGCGCACCACGGTCGTAGATCTCGTCCCCGACAGCCCACGCGTCTGGCCCGTCGGGCGCCTAGACGCCGACTCCGAAGGGCTGATACTGATCACGAACGACGGGGATCTCACCAATCACGTCACTCACCCCTCGAACGGAGTCACCAAGACATATGTCGTGCTTGTCGAAGGGAACCCGGGGCGGGCGGCTCTGCGACAACTCACGGAAGGAGTTGTCCTCGACGACGGACCGGCGAAGGCAGCTACCGCTCGGCGACTGGATGTCTCGGGCAATGAGGCTCTCGTTGAGGTCGTCATGGACGAAGGACGGAATCGAGAAGTGCGGCGCATGTGCGACGCGATCGGCCATCCCGCCAAGCGCCTGGTCAGAACTGCGATTGGTCCCATCTCGGACCGTTCGCTGGAGCCGGGTACCTGGCGGCTGTTGGCTCCGTCCGAGGTGGCCGACCTCTACCGCTACGGTCGAGGATGATCATGCAACCGCCCAGACTTGTCGCGCCTGTAGAACACAAACTCGACGCTGTGGTCCGGCCCCCAGGGTCCAAGAGCATGACCAACCGGGCTCTCGTTGTGTCCTCCCTGGTGCGAGAGGGGTCGGTAAGTCGACTGACCGGACCGTTGGAAGCCGATGACACCGTCGCCATGCGACAAGGCTTGAGACAACTAGGGGTGCTAATCGACGACGTGGACGATCCCTGGCTGGTGCTGGGAACCGGGGGTCAACTGACCGGCGACACTGTGATCGATGCTGGCGCGTCTGGAACCACAGCCAGATTCTTGACCGCCGTAGCCGCCCTGGCGGATGGTCCGGTGACGGTCGACGGCACGGCTCGCATGCGTCAACGTCCGATCGGTGATCTTCTCGACGCGCTAACCCAGTTGGGGGCAGATGTCCGACGCGATACAGGCAGTCCGCCTGTGACGGTGTCGGGCCCGCTCACGGGTAACAAGACTGAGGTCGCAGGTACCACGTCCAGCCAGTTTCTCTCCGCGATTCTGATGATCGCGCCAATGCTCGGTTCACAGGTCGAAGTGGGGGTCAGCGGGGACACGGTCTCGCGGCCGTATGTGTCAGGAACGATCCAGGTCATGCGAGCCTTCGGAGCCTCGGTGGCGGAGTCACCCAAATCGTTCATGGTCGAGCCATCCGGGTACACCAAGGCCCACTTCGACATCGAATCGGACGCTTCGGCCGCGGTGTATCCGGCGGTGGCGGTGGCAATCGCCGGTGGCAAGGTCGTCATTCGAGGGATCCCGCTCACTTCGATCCAGCCGGACCTCGCCGTACTGGATGTCCTCGAGGTCATGGGGTGTTCGGTGACGCGAAGCGAAGATGAGGTCGTGATCTCGTTCGCAGGGGATCGGTTGAACCCGGTCGATGCGGACATGAGCGGTTCTCCCGACGGCGCGCTCGCGATAGCGGTCGCTTGTCTGTTCGCCGAGGGGACCTCGCGTCTGAGCGGACTGGGGACGCTTCGGGTGAAGGAAACAGATCGCCTTGCGGCGCTTGTGAGCGAAATCCGCAGGATCGGCGGGCACGCCGAAATCGACGGTGACACTCTCGTCGTCGGGCCCGGTCCTCTTCATGGAGCGGTCGTCGAGACGTACGACGATCACCGAATGGCCATGTCGTTCGCGCTGGCTGGCCTGCGAGTCGAAGGTATCGAAATTGCTGATCCCGGCTGTGTGACGAAAACCTGGCCAGGCTTCTTCGAGGCATTGGAAAAGCTGTGTCAGATCTGATCGTGGCCATCGACGGGCCAGCCGGTTCCGGGAAGTCATCGGTGGCGAGGCTGGTTGCCGCCCGGCTCCGACTGCCTCATCTCGATACCGGCGGTTTTTATCGGGCGGCCACGATGATGGCGCTTCGCCACGGCATCGAGCCCGGTGATGCGATCGGGGTAGTCAACGCAATGGAAGCAACCGAGATCACCTCCCAAGATGGCCTCACCGTGATGGACGACGAAATCGTTGAAGGTGCGATTCGTGGTCCGGAGGTGACAGCAGCCGTCAGCGCAGTGAGCGCCCATCCAGAGGTACGCGAGATGCTCGTTCAGAAGCAACGCAAGTGGGTGAGCGATCGGGGCGGCAGTGCAGTCGTCGAAGGTCGCGACATCGGCACCGTTGTGTTCCCCAACGCACAACTCAAGATCTTTCTCACGGCGGACGCGATGGAACGGGCGAGGCGACGGGCGCGGGAATTCGGTGAGGATCCGGCGAAGCATCTGGAGGCGATCGAGCGTCGTGACGCCTACGACAAGTCTCGCAATATCTCACCTCTCGTCGCCGCACCCGATGCAGTAGTCATCGATACAACCGCGATGTCGATCAGCGAAGTAGTTCTGGCGATCGTTGGGCTAGCCGAGGCGGTTCAGGTTTGAGAGGTGACCGGCGCGCCGGTCACAAGATCAAGAGCCTCGGTTGCTGTCCAGTCCCGATCCTTTTCCAATGGGCCGGGGCCGGCGGGCCGGGCCGTGACGGACGCTTCAACCAACGCCTGGAGGGTGGTTACAAATGCCCGCAATTGGCGGGGGAGCGGGAAGTACTCCTCTTCTTCGGTCACGCTGAAGAGTTCGAAGCCGAGTGTGGGATCCACACGTTCGATCACCTGTTGGACGAGATGGTCAGGCGCTGAGGCCCCTGCGGTGACGCCGACCACCTCGGCCTGATCCAGCCAGGATTGGGAAATCTCGGAAGCCGAATCGATGCGATATGCGGGCACACCGTGTTCGTTGGCTACACGGACGAGTGCCTGGGTGTTCGAGGAATTGTCTGAACCCACGACGAGTATCAGATCGCAGTGTTGGGAGAGGGCCTGGACTGCCGACTGACGGTTGGTAGTCGCGTAACAGAGATCGCTCTTTCGGGCCGTCCACAACTCGGGGAAACGTTCGGAGGCCTCTTCCATCACCGTTTGCCACTCGTACATCCCGAGCGTGGTCTGAGCGAGCAGGGCGACTCTCTTGGGATCTTTGGGCTGGAAGTCCGATAGGCCCCATTCGGGTTCGACGAGCGTGATCGCTTCGGGTGCTTCCGCGACGGTGCCGACGGCTTCATCGTGGCCCTCGTGGCCGACGTAGAGAATGTCGAATCCGTCTCTCGCCATTCTCTTGACTTCGTGGTGGACCTTGGTCACGAGAGGACATACGGCGTCGATGACAACGGCCGCCCGAGCCGCTGCACCCTCAACTACTTCAGGCGAGGACCCGTGCGCAGAGAGCATCACCGGGGCACCCTCGGGCACCTGGGATATGTCTTCGACGAAAACAACACCCACCCGCTCGAATGCTTTGACCACCCACTCGTTGTGAACGATCTCGTGGTAGCAGTACACGGGGCCGTCGAAGATGCGCACCATCCAAGTCAGCGCCTTGATCGCCATCTCCACGCCGGCACAGAACCCGCGAGGCTCGGCCAGGAGAAGTCGTTCAACCATGGCGCGGAGGTTAGGCCCGCCTGCAAAGAGAACCGGAACCACCCCTACGCTGGAGACATCATGAAACGTCTTCCGATAGTCGCCGTTGTGGGGCGCCCGAATGTTGGCAAGTCCACCCTCGTCAACCGGATCGTCGGCGGCCGCCCTGCGGTCACCGAGGAACGGCCGGGCGTTACACGCGACCGTCGGGAGTTCACAGCCGACTGGGCAGGGCGGGACTTCCTCTTGGTAGATACCGGCGGCTGGGAGTTGACGCCCGGCGAACCACTGTCCTCTGCCATCAGGGCTCAAGCGGAGGCAGCCATTCACTCCGCCGACGCGGTGATCTTCGTGGTCGATGCGACGACAGGCGTCTCCGACGACGACGCCGGGGTTGTGACTCTTCTACGCCAGGCAGAAATCCCGGTCGTTCTCGCTGCGAACAAGATCGACGCGGCCGGCAGATCCGGCCTCCTGGAGGATTTGTGGCGAATCGGTCTGGGTACGCCTTTCGGGGTGTCGGCGTTCCACGGCAGGGGAGTGGGGGAGCTACTCGATGAAGTCGTTCGTCTTCTCCCGGCCGACACACCTGAAGCAGAGACAGACCAACGGCCGCGGATTGCCATTGTCGGACGGCCGAATGTCGGAAAGTCGACTCTTCTCAACCTGCTTCTCCACGAGGAGCGGGTCATTGTTTCTGAGCGACCTGGGACCACACGGGATCCGATCGATGCAGTCGTGCGGATCGACGACAGGGAGTACCGGATCACAGACACCGCAGGCATCCGACGTAAACCGCAGATCACCGAGGACTCGGACTTCTACGCCGTGCTACGAGCCAAGGAAGCGCTGGCCGAAGCCGATGTCGCACTGCTCGTCATCGACGGTCTCGACGGCGTCACCCATCAGGACCAGCGGATTGCGTCAGAGATCGTCGACGCAGGGGTGTCTTTGATCATTCTCTTGAACAAATGGGATGCGATCGACGAAGAGCAGCGCGAGCTGACTGAGCGCTCGGTGGGTGACCGCCTGGGCTTCGTTTCCTGGGCGCCGGTCATGCGCATGTCGGCCCTCACGGGAGCCCGCACCCACCGCATCGGTCCGAGCCTGGTCGATGTCCTGGAGAATCGGAGGCGACGACTAGGAACCGGGGAGTTGAACCGATTCGTGCGTAGTTGGACTGCCGCGCACCCTGCACCGGTGCGCAAGGGCAGACGCCCGAAGGTCCTCTACGCAGTGCAGGCCGCAACCGCCCCGCCCACTTTCATTCTCTTCGTCTCGGGGGGTGAACTGGGCGACGACTATCTGCGATTCATCGAGAACCGGATTCGCGACGAACTCGAACTAACCGGTTCGCCTGTCCGCATCATCGCCCGGGCGAAAGCCAAAACAGGCTGAATGGTGACTGAGTCGCCCTTCCTCCCGGAATCCGATTCCCTCCCGGATGAACCCACGCCGTGGGGTTTCCGGATCACTTTGGTGGCCGCCGGTGCCTATCTCCTGTACCGATTTGGCCAGGGTGTGGTCTGGCTGTGGAACGCCGTCACCGGCTAACCTGACCGCTCCGAGCGGTACAAAACCGTTCAGAGTTCGGGCTGTGGCGCAGCTTGGTAGCGCGCTTGACTGGGGGTCAAGAGGTCGGGAGTTCAAGTCTCCCCAGCCCGAC
>JBGTKD010000023.1:0-2762 GCA_041744795.1 Acidimicrobiia bacterium | reverse complement strand
GCCCGGGCCGTTAGCCCCTCTCCCCCGGACACGGTCAGCGAACAACCGGCGTCGCAGCGACCAGTGATCGAAGCGTCTGCTCCGGCATCGAGGAGTATCACCAGGATCTCCACCGGCGCACCGTGATAGACGGCCTGGAGCAACGGGGTGCTCCCGGACCCGGACAGTCCATCGACAGCAGCTCCCCGTTGCAGCAGCCGGATCACCGATGGCGTTTGCCCCGCACGAACTGCAAGGCCGAGAGGAGTCGAGCCGATGTCACGAGGATGACCGTGACCCTTCGACATCACCCCTGACGGCGCATCGAGATCGATTCCGAAATCGGCCAGCAGATCGATGACTCCGACCGCGCCCGCATCCGCCGCATGGTCGAGGGCGCTCATGCCGGCGGAAGACCGACGGTGTGGGTCGGCACCGGCGGCCAAAAGGAGGCGCGCCATCCCGACTGCGTCAGCACGCGCAGCAACATGCAAAGCCGTGATTCCGGCGAAGTCGGTGGCGTCCGGATCCGCGCCCGCCTGCAGCAGCAACTCGCCGACGGCGGTGTCGTCACGATTAGCCGCTCGCATCAAGGGCGTGAGACCGAGAGTGCGCGGCTCGTCGGGTGCCACGCCGGCATCGAGCAGTCGAGCAACCTCGGAGACTTCACCGTCTGTCACGGCGGCCGCCAGCGACCGGTCGGCCCTTTCGGAACAGGAGCCGATCAGTGCGAAAACCACCAGGACAGCCATCGCACCTCTGGCACTCATATCCCCTCGAAAACTACCTGGTCAGTCGATGCCGGGCGATAGACGCCAGAGTCGCACACGGGGATCTGGTGTCTCGTTGCCAGGCGTGAAGACTTGAGGAGCCAGGATCGAAATGTCACCGCAGCGGGATCTTTCCGGACCTGGCCCTCGGTTAATCGCCGTCACGGTGTTACGGGAAGTTGATCCCCAACGCGCTGGCCATGTCGGCCAAGCCGGCCAGCGCCTCTCCCTCGGCGCTGCCATCCAATTCTTCGCGTATCAGCTCGCCAGCTTTCCTGAGGGCGTCCTCAGCCTGGTCCGGATCACTGCTCGCCAGAGCGATGGCACCATCCACGTTTTCCATGATCGCAGCCCGCTCCTTCGGCTTGAGGTCGGGCGGCCCAATCGCGACCAAGATCGCGGCCAGTCGCTCCCGGGCCGCTCCCACCGAGTCGACAGGAACCGTGGTTGGAGTCGTGGTTGGAGCTGTGGTCGAATCCGGGACCGTGACTATCGCCTCTGTCGTGGGTAAGTCCGGGGTCGGATCGGCCGGGGAACGGATCGCCCAAGCGGCCAAAGCCGCCACCACAGCCAGCACCATGACGACCAGGGCCAGCCACCTCCGATCGGCTGGCTCTTCAAAGGGCCTCGATCGAACCGGCTCCTCCGTAAGTGACGGGGATAGTGGCGCGGAAGGTTCTGGGGGCAAGGACCTCCGCTCCTCGATCGGAAGGATCGGCAACGCAGCAGTGGTATCCGCCAGGGCGACCTCGCCAGCTCGTGGAGCCAATTCGACTGGGACCGACATGACCAGGGTGTCGTGAGCTGTAGCAATGGCTTGGGTGGGCGCACCGGCCAAAAGCATCGCGGCCAGATCGCTCGCCGTTGGCCGCTCGCCCGGATCGAAGGCCAGGCCCTTGCGAATCACCTCATCGACGAAGGGGTCATCCAGCTTTTGAGGCGAAGAGACACGGTCGGTCCCCTCGAAGGGCGGCCTTCCCTTGAGCAAGCCGTAGACCATGGCAGACAGGGAAAAGACGTCGCTTGCCGAGCTCGGAGAGTCACCGGCCAGCACCTCCGGGGCGGCATAGGAGGGGGTGGCCATGATCGTCCCGGGCTGGGTGAGGTCCCTCGTAGCTTCTTCTGTGGAGGCGATCCCGAAGTCGGTGAGGCACGGTCCTCGCTCGGAGAGAATGACATTTGCGGGCTTCACGTCTCGATGCACGATCCCAGCTGCGTGGACAGCGGCAAGGGCGTCGGCGATTCGGGCGCCAATGGCCACGGCCTCGGATGGTCCAATGTCACGACCAGGCGAGGCGAGGGTGGGACCCTCCACCAGCTCCATGATCAGGTAGGGACCATCATCGTCATGGCCGGTATCGAACATGGTCACCAAATTGGGATGACTGACCCCGGCCGCGGCCCGGGCCTCGCGCTCCATCCGCTCGTGGAGCTTGCTTTCGGTGGGGGCGGGGTGAGGCCGCTTCAGGGCGACGAGCCGGTCAAGCCGGGTGTCGCGAGCGCGCCAGACAGTTGCCATGCCGCCGGAAGCGAGCACCTCGATCAACTCGTAACGATCGTCGACCAGTGCGGGCACTATGTGAGACTACCCAGGACGTGGACTTTCGCCGCTGGCGCCGGAGATGGGCAACCCCCAGTTCGGAGCTGTCCGCTCAGCCGAAAGCCCTCAGGAGAATGACAGCGGAGGTGTGCCGAGACTCGTTCCCGGCCGGTGCCATCGACGCTGGACCCCCGTAAGTCTTGTCCTATGTCGCGGCCCCCGGAACCCACTGCATCAACAATCCCTACCGGTTTCCTGACCACGGACCCCGCCGTGCGCAACCGGAGCTAGCGAGTTCTCATCTATAGCTATCGCCCACCATGGCCACCCGATGCGCTGCTTGCGGCGCGCTCCCGTCCGGCGGCCCGTGCACTCGCACGCGAATTGGCGTGAAAGGATGATCCAGACGTTCGTTGTGGCCGACAAGTAGTTGTTCCACCGGGTCGTCAACAGGCACTCGCCGATAGCCGATC